>CAYRBM010000052.1:0-31850 GCA_964422425.1 uncultured Odoribacter sp. | reverse complement strand
AGAAGGCGCTGAGGTTCAGGTGGTGATGACTCCCTCTGCCAAAGAATTTATTACCCCGGTAACCATTTCAGCATTATCGGGAAAGCCTGTTGCTTCCGAATTTTTTTCGGCGAATGACGGTACATGGCATTCGCACGTTGATATGGGGCAATGGGCCGACTTGATGCTCATTGCGCCTGCTACAGCAGGCACTCTGGGGAAAATGGCTCATGGTATATGTGATAACCTTCTGGTAACAACTTACATGTCGGCCAAATGTCCGGTCATGATTGCTCCGGCTATGGATTTGGATATGTTCAGGCACCCCTCAAATCTGGCCAATCTGGAAACTTTAAAGTCCTTCGGAAACCTGATTATTGAACCCGGAGAAGGCGCTTTGGCCAGTGGGTTACATGGAAAAGGGCGCATGGAAGAACCTGATGTTATTTTGGAAGAAGTTGTTAGCTTCTTCAATCAAAAAAAAAAATTACTGAATAAGCATTTTCTGGTGACAGCCGGACCAACTTTCGAGAAAATTGATCCGGTACGTTTTATAGGCAATTATTCAACCGGAAAAATGGGCTATGCCATTGCAACCGAACTGGCAAATTCCGGAGCACAAGTAACCCTTGTTTCAGGCCCGGTAAATGTAAAATGCAATCACTCTTCCATAAAAGTTTTTCGGGTTGAATCAGCAGAAGAAATGTTTCGGCAGTGTATTGACATCTTTCCTTTAACTGACGGGGCCGTGATGTGTGCCGCAGTTGCTGATTTTACTCCGGAACAAGTTGCTGATAATAAGTTGAAACGTGGAGCGGATGATTTAGTTATCCGGCTAAAACCAACCAGGGATATTGCCCGTGAATTAGGCCAAATGAAATCTGATGCCCAGATTTTGGTTGGGTTTGCCCTCGAAACCAGCGATGAATTTCATAATGCTCAGTCTAAACTATCCCGAAAAAATCTGGATTTCATCGTTTTAAATTCGTTGAACGACCCGGGGGCTGGTTTTGGTGGTGATACCAATAAAATTACCATGATTGGTAAGGACAATAAACCGACTTTTTTTGAGTTAAAGTCAAAGACGGAAGTTGCTGCTGATATTGTTGAGCGTATTGTTGAAGAAACCCTGCGGAAGCAAAATCAGCATCCTTAATTATAAACCTCAAATCAGAATAAATGACTGGTGCAAAGCTTGGTTTTTTGTTTGCTTTGATTGCTGCAGCTTTTTGTGGCCAATTATCGGCTCAGGAGCTTCGATGTAACATTAGTGTTTCCTCCACAAGGATTCAAAGTGCAAATCGTACGCTTTTTGAAACCATGCAGTCTGATTTGTACGAGTTTATGAATAACCGGAAATGGACCGATCATCAATATGCCATGGATGAGCGGATCGAATGCAATATTTTCATCAATCTCGATGAGCAAATTTCTTCCGATGAATTTAAAGGTAGTATTCAGGTTCAGGCCCGTCGCCCTGTTTTTGGTTCTTCCTACGAAACCATACTTTTGAATATTAAGGATAATGATTTCCATGCCCGTTATGTGGAATATCAGACTTTGGAATTCAATGAGACCTCGAATAAGGATAATCTGACGAATATTTTGGCTTTTTATGCCTATGTTATTTTAGGCATGGACTATGACTCATTTTCGCCTGAAGGTGGAACAGAATATTTTCAGAAGGCCCAAACCATTGTAAATAATTCTCAAAATGCTCGTGAAAAAGGTTGGAAAGCTTACGAAAGTGAGCGGAATCGTTATTGGCTGATTGAAAATATCCTGAATAAGTCATATTCTGGTTTCAGAAGTTGCACGTATCAGTTTCACCGCCAGGGATTGGACCTGATGTCGGATAAACCGGAAGAGGGCAGGGGCGTAATTGCTGAATCGCTCAAATCGATTCAAAAAGTTTTTCGTTCGCGACCATCTTTATATATTTTACAAGTATTTTTTGATGCCAAATCAGACGAGCTTGTCAATATTTTCTCCAAATCGTTTCCTGATGAACGAAATCGCGTATTGGTCATTCTGAATGAATGCGATCCATCGAATGGAAGCAAATACGAAAAAATACAAAAAGCCGATAGCTTTTGAAATCTGAATAAACAGTTATCTTTATGAACACAGATTTGGTAGCGACGCAGTCAACCCCAATCAATCATGGATTTAAACTGTAAACTTCTGTGCTAAAATCACTTTCAATTAAAAATTACGCGCTGATTGATGCGTTAACTATCAATTTTAGCCGCGAATTAAATATTCTGACCGGGGAAACCGGAGCCGGAAAATCAATCCTTTTAGGTGCGATCGGGCTAATTGTCGGGCAGCGTGCCGATACCTCTGTATTGCGCGACAAATCGAATAAATGCACTGCCGAGGGTACTTTCGATATCCGGAATTATGGCCTGGAGAATTTTTTTGAAGAGAACGAACTCGATTACGAGGATGTAACCATACTGCGGCGGGAAATTACTCCGCAAGGTAAATCGCGGGCTTTTATTAATGATACCCCGGTAAATGTAAAAGTGTTGAATGATTTGGGTATGAAGTTAATTGATATCCATTCCCAGCATCAGAATCTGGCGTTGAATGAGAAAAACTATCAGTTGCGTTTGGTTGATCTGGTCGCCGGAAATGCTGATCTCTTAAAAAATTATTACAGCGATTATAAAAACTATCGCCGATTACAGGAAAAATTGGGCGAAACTCTTGAACTGGCTGCTCAATCGAAAAAAGATCTCGATTATTTTGAGTTTCAGTACCAACAGTTGGCAGAGGCTAAGCTGAAAGATGGAGAGCAGGCCGATTTGGAAAACTTGCTTGAAAAATTGACTCATGCCGAAGAAATAAAATCGGTTTTTGGTCAGTCTTTTCAGACTTTAAGCGAAGATGAGCGTTCGGTTCTGACTGTTGTGAAAGAAACGCTTGGAAGTATTTCAAAATTACGGGCTATTGTGCCTGAAGCTGAACAGATACACAATCGTCTTGAATCGGTTTATATTGAGCTGAAGGATATTGCTGCCGAATCATCAGTACTTGAAGAGCGCACCGAAAATGATCCGGAGCGAATTGAACAGGTTAATCAGCGGCTTGATTTGATTTATTCGCTGCAGCAAAAACATCGGGTCGGTTCAATTGCCGAGTTGCTTCAGATTCAGGCCGGTTTCCTGGAAAAGATTGAGCTTGTTGGCTCTTATGAACAGGAGATAGAATCGCTTCGGGAACAAATCCGCGATTCAGAACAACTCCTTGCCGGACAGGCTTCCGAAATTACCAAAAGGAGAAAAATAGCTGTGCCTTCCATTGAGAAAAAGGTGACAGAAGTTTTGCGCGGTGTGGGTATTCCTCATGCAGCATTTCTGGTGAACGTAATGGCCTTGACGGAGTTTTCTCCATCCGGTTGTGATGAGGTCAATTTTATGTTTTCAGCCAATAAGAATCAGGAACTTCAGGAAATCGGGAAAATTGCTTCAGGTGGAGAAATGTCGAGGCTAATGCTGGCGATTAAAACGCTGATTACCGATGCACGTTCATTGCCAACTATTATTTTTGATGAGATTGACACTGGTGTTTCTGGTGAAGTTGCCCTTAAAATGGGACAGATTCTGGAGCAAATGGCGCAAACGGTACAGGTTCTAAATATTACCCATCTGCCACAGATTGCTGCCCGGGGAAGTCATCATTACAAAGTGTTTAAGTTTGATAAGGGTGATCATACCTTTACTTCGATAAAAAAACTTACAGACCAGGAGCGACTCGAAGAAATTGCTCAAATGCTGAGCGGCGAAAATTATTCGGCAACGGCGCTCGAGGCTGCAAAGGAATTACTTCAGTAAGGAAAGAATTACACCAAACAATAGCCGTTTGCCGATCGGATAAAACCGGTAGCAAACGGCTATTTATATTCAGAGAATTAAAGATTATAAGCTTTTTAGGAAATTTAAAATGTTACTTTCAATTCTTTCCTGAATGTTCGACGAATCTGATTTCAGAAATTGATCTCCGGTAATATTTTCGAAAAGTTCGATGTAGCGATCAGATACCGAAGCGACAAATTCTTCGTTCATCTCCGGAATAACTTGTCCTTCCTTACCCTGGAACCCGTTTTCAATCAACCATTGGCGAACAAATTCTTTGGAGAGCTGCTTTTGGCTTTCGCCTTTGGCTAACCGTTCTTCATATCCTTCAGCATAGAAATAGCGTGATGAATCGGGTGTGTGAATTTCGTCAATCAGGTATATCTGTCCGTTTTTCTTGCCAAATTCATATTTAGTATCTACCAGAATCAGGCCTTTTTCAGCAGCCATTTCTGTTCCGCGCTGAAAAACTTTTCGGGTGTAATCTTCCAGCAGTTCATAGTCTTCTTTGCTGACAATTCCCTGGGCAATGATTTCTTCTCTTGAAATATCTTCATCGTGTCCTTCGGAAGCTTTTGTTGTTGGGGTAATGATTGGCTCAGGGAATTTTTGATTTTCGACCATTCCTTCCGGCAAAACTACTCCGCAAAGCGTGCGTTTCCCGCTTTTGTATTCGCGCCAGGCATGACCGGTTAAATAACCACGGATAACCATTTCAACTTTAAATGGGTCGCAATTGTGACCAACAGTAACATTGGGATCGGGCGAAGCTACTTTCCAGTTTGGAACAATGTCGCTTGTAGCATCGAGAAATTTGGCGGCAATCTGATTCAATACCTGACCTTTATAAGGAATACCTTTGGGCAGAACTACATCAAATGCCGAAATACGGTCGCTTACCACCATAATCAGATACTCGTCGCTGATGTTGTAAACATCGCGTACTTTCCCATGGTAAACACTTTTCTGTCCGGGGAAATTAAAATCGGTTCTTGTTAATGCGTTGCTCATTTTTCGTCGGTTTTATCTGTTTTAACTTTTTCTTTTTCTTTACGGGCCATTTCGTGAACGTGATGTTTTTCGTAAGCCATAACAATATCGCGAACCAGCCGGTGCCTTACAATGTCTTTCACATCAAACTGAACAAACGAAATGTCCCTGATGTTTTTGAGAATTTTCTTTGCCAGAATTAATCCTGATGGACTTTGCATGGGAAGGTCGATCTGGGTTTCGTCGCCGGTAACCACAAATTTCGTGTTCATCCCCATGCGGGTAAGGAACATTTTCAGCTGGTTAATGGTTGTATTTTGAGCCTCGTCGAGAATAACAAAGGCATTGCTTAATGTCCGCCCCCGCATGAAAGCCAGTGGGGCAATCTGGATGGTGCCGTCTTTCATAAATTCATCGAGCTTTTTGGCCGGAATCATGTCGAGCAAAGCATCATACAGGGGTTGCAAATAAGGATCAATCTTTTCTTTCAGATCGCCTGGAAGGAATCCGAGCCGCTCACCGGCTTCAACCGCCGGACGACTGAGAATTATTCGTTTGATTTCGCGGTTTTTCAGCGCCCGGACAGCCAAAGCAATGGCTGTATAAGTTTTTCCGGTTCCTGCCGGACCCATCGCAAATATCAGGTCCGAATTTTTTACTGCTTCAACCAGTAACCGCTGGTTGGGCGTTCGTGCCCGGATTGCTTTACCATTGATACCAAAAAGCAAAACATCTTTCTCTTCTTCAAAAGTCTCCGGAGCAGCATCCGATTCATTCAGGAAAAGCTGATTGATCACATCGTCGGGCAAAACATTGAATTGGTTGTAATGATCAATGATCAGTTGGAATTTTGCCTCAAACCGATAAATTTCCTCATCATCGCCCTTCACAATGACGTCGTTGCCTCGGTAAACAATGATTAGCTTTGGGAAAAAGGATTTGATCAGGTTCATTTTGGAGTTGTTCACACCAAAAAATTCAAGTGGGTCAATTCCTTCAAGGTGAATGAGCTTTTCAAACATAGATAGCTGCCGCTTTTATTGTCATGCAAAAATAAAGACTTTTGCCAGATTTTAGGGTTTCTTAAAATTTACTTGCCAAAATTGAAATATAAGGTTAAGGATTTATCGTACAGGAACATATTGGGCTGACTCATAGGTCCTAACCGCTCAGGTTTGGTAAATTTTGTGCCTATTGGATTAATTCCATGCAAAAATGAAATATTTCCTGATGGAAATTCGGGTGAAGTATTGTTGTTGTTGGCGCCAGCCGGTTTTTGGGGTGTGAACAGGCGAAGGAAAACATCCTCGTCAGGACAAACGATGGTAAAATTCTGCTCTTTCGACTGAATGGTTGCCCAATTGAAATTTCGGTGGTAGCCTTTAAATTCGGGGTATAGCCAGCTTTCGCCGGTAACCGTGTTGTTATAGGCTTTTTCCCATACGTTCATTGTGTTGCCTTTTGTCCGGTTTTTCCAAACCCGGTATGGTCCATAACCCATCCAGCGAATGCCTTTAACCTGTTCTTCGGGATAGTCGAAACTAATACCCATGAACTTATTGTCGTTGGGTATTTTATAAGTAGCTTCCATTTTTATCCATCCCGATTCAAGAACGGTCCACCTCACCTTTTTGAGCTCACCTTTGTAGGTGCATTCAATTATCTGTTCGCCATTTTCTGTGAAGTTTTTTATTTCCTGAAGATCAGCCGATCCAGCGGCAGGAACCGGACCATGGACAAAACTTATGGATTGATTCCTGTTTTTTATTCCGGAAATAAATCCTGTTTTTTTATCCCAACTGATAGATAAATCGTTTACCTGTGCAAGGAGTGATCCTGCTTCGTCGGTTAATTTGACTTTATCCGTTTTTTCTGTCGAAATTATTTCACTGGCAATGGTTCCTGCTTTCTTAACTGGCCAGCTCCAAGTGTAGATTTCGCGGCCATGTTGATCAGTAGCGGTGATGTAAAGCACATCGTTATTGAAAAAATGAACTGGCAGGAACATTTGAAGTTTGCCTTTTTGTCCCGGAGCAAGGTCGGGCGATTCGATGGTTCCTGTTTCAGTTACCCTCTCCGCAGTTTCTGCTGATTTAGGTAAATCAACTAACTTGTAAGTGAATTTGCAATCCTTCAGGTTGGAGTAGATAAAACGGTTTTCTATCGGAAATTCTCCGTTGAACGACGGGGTGATATAGCGGACAGGGAAGAATACCGGCGACCATATTTCCTTGATGGCATAGTAACTTCCTTCTTTTTCGAGGTAAGGGCCCAGTATTCCGTCAGCTGCGTGATTTCCATCGGTGTCGAGTATTCCGCCTTTGTCAGTTCTAACCACAGCTTCGTCGGCATAATCCCACAAGAAGCCACCTGCCGACAGTGGATTATTGAGCATCATGTTCCAGTAATCTTCCAGCCCGGCGCCGTGGCCTCCGTCGTACAATCCATGTAGAAACTCAGTGGGGAAAACAATTCTTCGTCCTTGCTGATGAGTGCCTGTACCGTAATTATAGTCTTTGTAATGCTGGGTATCGGTATTCCGGAATTCGGCCCACGGATGAATGAGTGGTCGCTTTTGAGGATCAAGTTCATCAAAAAAATGATCGAGTTCGGTATTCCAGCCTCCTTCATTGCCATTGTCCCAAACCACAATGGAAGGATGGTTTATGTCGCGGTGAAGCATTTCCTGAACTAAAACGGATCCTACCCTGGTGTCGTATGCCGTTTGCCAGCCAGCCAGTTCGTTTAATACGAACAGCCCGAGCGAATCGCAAACATCCAGAAAATGTTCGTCGGGTGGGTAGTGCGACATTCGCACCGCATTCATGTTCATGTTTTTTATGGTGTTCACATCTTCAATACTGACCTGTTTGCTGAGCGCTCTTCCGGTATTTGGCCTGAATGAATGGCGGCAAACACCTTTGAAAATAACTTTTTCACCGTTTACATAAATGCCATCGCTTTCGCGCAATTCAACTGTGCGGAAACCAAATTTTTGAGAAACTTCGTGGATCACATCAGGAAATTTAATGAGCTGAATATCGACCCGGTAGCGATTAGGTGTTTCAGGTGTCCACGATTTCACATTTTCAGCGAAAGTTTGCAGTTTGGTGATGTTCTGATTTTCATCAATAATAACGGAGAAAGGAGAACTTACTGGATCTCCTTCCAGAGTTTTTATCTGAGCTTTCAATTCCAGTCGTTCGCGTATGTTGTTGAGATAAACATACATCATGAAGGAGCCGTCGGCTTTGGCATCGAGGGCAATCCTGCTGATGTTGGTTCGTGGTTTTGCTTCCAGAAAGGCAGGCCGAAAAATTCCTCCAAAAATCCAAAAATCGCAACGACGTTCGGCTTCATTTACCCCTTCGTTTTCCGAATGTTTGGCAACCGAAACTTCCAGCAGGTTTTCCCGTCCGTATCTGAGCAGTTCACTTATATCGTATTTGAACCGGTAGAAACTTCCCTGGTGCATTTTGCCGGCCGAAACTCCATTTACTTTTACTTTGGTGTCGGTCATCGATCCGTCGAAGACCAGATTGACCTGCCTGTTTTTCCATTCTTTGGGAACCTGAAATTCATATTTATACATACCAGTTTCTTTGCCTCTGATCTCATCTTTGTCGTGGCCATAATTGTATGTTCCGAATCCCTGTAATTCCCAGTTTGAAGGTACCGGTATCTGAGTCCACTTGCCTGAATTGCGACCCTCGGTGCAGAAAAAGTCCCAGTTAACCGTATTGTCGCTGCCGGTTCCGGATAGGTACTGAATTTCGGTTTTTTGGGCGAAACCTGAGATAATGGATACAAAAAGCAGGAGAAGTAAATAAAATGGTTTCATTCGAATTAGCTTTTTTAGTTGGTTCTCAAAATTAGGAAAAAAAGCTGCGGATTAAGACATTGTAAAATAAATTGACCGACAAAAATGAAAGGCAATCAAACAAAAATCCCAGCTTTCCGGGTTAAATGGAGAGCTGGGATTTTGACACCCCGCAAATAAATCTGGGGCGATTGATTATTTTCTACCGGTTTTCTTCAGCAAATTTTCTTCCCCGGCGTAACGCGTCAAGATTCATATTCACCACCTCTTCACCTTTTCGTTCAAAAATGGTTCGAATACCGTTTTCGAGTTTACTGAAATCAATGTCGATAAATGGTGAGGCCGCCCCAAGCATCACCATGTTCGAAGCTCTTGTACTTCCAACTTCCCTGGCAATGGCATCAGCATCAATAGCTATATTACGTGGATGTTTGCGAATTTCATCCAATATTGCTTCATGTTCAGGATAATTGGGGATGTTCACAAACGGCGTGATGTTGGTGACCAAATAGCCTGTTTCTGACAAGTAGGGGAGGTAGCGCAGCGATTCCATGGGCTCAACCGACAGAATCAAATCAGCTGATCCGCCTGGGATGAGGTCGGAAAAAATGGGCTGATCGGAAATGCGCATGTGTGAATAAACTGCTCCTCCGCGCTGGCTCATTCCATGTGTTTCAGCTTGTTTGAGGTAAAGATTGTCGGCCAGGGCTGCTACACCAATTACTGTAGCAATAGACAAAATTCCTTGTCCTCCTACACCTGCCAAAATAATATCTGATTTCATACTATTATTTATTTGTTATTTATTGTAGAGATGCACGATCGTGTGTCTCTACGCACCTCTGATCATTTTTTATTCCTCTTCCGGCTGGCAGCACGTTGAACACATTCCCGCCGCGGAATAATAACAGAAACACCATTGTAAGCGAATTCCTGACGGAAAAGACGAACCATTTCTTCATGATTTTTTTTCAGCGGAACAATGGTGTGAATATGTGCCGGATCGACACCTACGCCGATGCAAATGGATTCGATTTTCCCGTAAGCTGATGAATCCTGACCTCCTGTCATCGAGATGGATTCGTTATCGGAAATGACCACTGTGATGTTTGATTGTTCATTAACAGCGTCAAGTAACCCAGTGATTCCTGAATGAGCAAATGTAGAATCGCCAATTACAGCAATGGCCGGAACAAGTCCTGCATCGGCAGCCCCTTTGGCCATGGTAATAGAAGCACCCATATCAACACACGAGTTGATGGTTTCGTATGGAGGCAAAGCGCCCAGCGTGTAACAGCCTATATCGGAAAAAACACGTCCTTTGGTATAGTCTGTCAGCGCTTCATTCATAGCTGCATACGCATCCTGGTGACCACAACCGGTACAGAGCGACGGAGGACGGTTTGCTACGACCGAAGGAATAGCGTAGCCTTCAAAAGTTTCTTTTCCAAGTGCTTTGGCAATTAAATCCGGATTCAATTCACCATCGCGGGGTAAAGTCCCGTCTAACCTGCCTTTTATGGGAGTTCCCTTGGCAAAAAAACCTTTCAGCATTTCTTCCACCAGAGGAGCGCCTTCTTCAAGAACCAAAATTTCGTCGCATTCCTGATCCATTCGTTTAATTAACTTTTCAGGAAGCGGATATTGTGATATTTTAAGTACCGGATACGGGCACGATCCGCCGGGGTAATGTTCCATCAGGTAATTATAGGCAATACCGCAGGCAATTATTCCCAGACTTTTTTCCTGACCTTCCTCGTAGCGGTTATAAACTGATTCTTCAGATAATTTCAGGAATAAGTCCTGACTCTCCAGCAATCCTTTGTAACGGCGACGTGCAATTGCGGGCAAAAGCACAAACTGGCGCGGATCAGCAGGTACAGCAAGCTGATTCTCGGACAAAACTTCTTTTCTGACCACTCCGGCACGGGAATGCGCCAATCTGGTAGTTATGCGGAGCATAACCGGAACCTTGGTTTGTTCGGAAAGTGCAAATCCATCGCGTGCCATGTCATAAGCTTCCTGCTGGTTTGATGGCTCCAGAATCGGAATCATGGCAAACTTGCCGTAAAAACGCGAGTCCTGCTCGTTTTGCGACGAGTGCATCGACGGGTCGTCGGCTACTGTAACAATCAAGCCACCATTTACACCTGTGATTGCCGAATTCACAAACACATCGGCAGCAACATTCAATCCGACATGCTTCATGCACGACATGGCTCGCTTTCCGGCATAGGACATGCCCAGAGCTGATTCGAGTGCCGTTTTTTCGTTGGCCGACCATTTGCGGTGAATATTGCGTTCTTCTGCCAGCGAATTTTCCTGGATAAATTCGGTTATTTCGGTGGATGGTGTGCCCGGATAGGCATAAACCCCCGACATTCCACCGTCGATAGCTCCCTGTCCGATTGCTTCAACTCCTAAAAACAAGTCCTTCTGCATGGTCAATCTGTTAGATTTTTAAATCGCTCCCAAAAATAGCGGATTCGGGAAGGAAAACAACCCAAATTTTCCTGAATTGCCGAATTACGGGAAATTTAGATTCGTTCAAAATAGGTGGTAATCTGAAGAAGATGAGAATGTGAGTTTAGCTAGAAAACATGATCAACCGGAACAACCGGCATTTCCTCAAAATCAACCATCGCATTGATCAATCCTATTTTTGTATATCCTGAAATATCTTCTTCCCTGATTTCGGTTTCTGAAATAATTCCCTGATCGAGCAGAAACTGCCGCTGGGTGCCTTTCAGCAAAGGCAAATGGGGTGTTACCCACTTTTGACCATCGAAAAACAGCAGATTAGCTGCAAAGGCGTCGGTTACCCATCCATTCTTTACAATGATCACATCGTCACAATCGCCGCGCTGCGCAAACAGTTGCTGAAGGATTTGGCGGTCGGTGAATTTCAGATGATAATCGATGTTTTCGTGGTGAACCACTTTTAAACTTTGAATGACGCGAGACTGATACGGCTCGAATTCAATCCGTTCGATTGCCGGTCCGTACAAAACCCTGACTTTAAATAAACCGGTGCGGCATGGCTCCGGAATCTGAATAGATTTTTGAAGATCAATTTCCGAAGTTTGGGGGAAAAGCTCGCCCAATGCGCTGTTCATGCGCCTTTGATGGTAGTCGGGGTTATGCAACCTGCCATCTTTCAGCTTTATTGATTCAAGCAATGGGGACATACACTTTCCGGATGAGTTCGTTATATTCGGTTTCACAATCGCTCATAAAGGTAATACCGCCGCCGCTTTTAAAAATCAGTTCGTCGTCGTTTTGTTCCAAATAACGAATCAGCACACAGCTATCCAGGTTCTCTCCGTCGAAAACGCCAAAAATACCAGTATAATAGCCACGATTGTACTGTTCTGCCTGATGGATAATTTCCACAGTTTTGGCTTTTGGAGCGCCACAAATGGACCCTGCCGGCAGCATTTTTGCCAGTACTGTGCCTATATTTTCCGTATAGTTTTCGGGCAATTTTCCCGAAATCTTCGAGCTCATTTGCAACAACTCGCCGCGGTTTGTCGAAATCTGGTCGATGTACATGAACCGATCAACCTGAACATCGGAGGCTACCATACTCAAATCATTCCGGATTAAATCGACAATGGTGTGATGCTCGGCCACCTCCTTTTTGTCGTTGAGCAACAGTTCACGGGCATTCTCCAAACCAGCGTCAATCGTGCCTTTCATTGGATAAGAGGAGATAATTCCGTCGTTGATACGTACAAAAATTTCAGGAGAAAAACACACGAACTCATCTTTCAACCAGATTTTGTAGGGAGCCACACTGCCGTGAAAAATTTCTTCCGACGAAAGATTGGTTTGCACCCTGCTGGGCATAGTCAAATTCAACAAATAGGTGTCGCCGTTGTGAATGTGCCACTGCACTTTGTCAAATGCGCTTTCGTAGCGTGAAAGTCCGACAGGTTCAACCTCCCATTTTACTTCTCCTTCCAATTTCGGGGAAGGGATAAAATTGCTTCGCTCCGGAGTTGACCACAACAAACAGAAAGAATCATCGATGCCAAAAATCAGTGGCTTTTCAAAGTCAAAATCGATCAAAAAAACGAACGGTTGCCCGTCTCGTCCCAGACGATTCATGCGTTCGATGATATGTGCGGGCATTTGTTTCATTGCGATGCCAAAGATAGGAAAAAGAAGGAAGACGGAAGTTTGATGGCTGCAGACCGGAAAAAGGAAAAATGGAGAAGGGAAAGTGAGAATTTGAAAATGTAAAAAGTTGTATGGTTAAATGGCTGAATTGTTAATAACAATTTAACCATTTGACAATTCAACCCGAAACTCGCATCCCGCAACCCGCAACAATTTCTCAACTCCAAACTTTAGCTCACTTTAGGCACTTCGAACTTGCCTTTAAATATTTTTTAATGCTATTTTTGGGCTATGAGTATCGCAGAAAATATTGATCTGGTTAAATCGCATCTACCGGTTCAGGTAAAGTTGGTTGCGGTTTCGAAAACCAAGCCTGTTGAAATGCTGATGGAAGCGTATCGCCACGGACAGCGGGCTTTTGGCGAGAATAAAGTTCAGGAAATGGTCGCCAAATATGAGGCCACGCCGAAAGATATTGAATGGCATTTTATCGGGCATTTGCAAACCAACAAGATCAAATACATGGCCTCGTTTGTGCATTTGATTCACGGAGTGGATTCGTTTAAATTGCTGAAAGCGATTGATGCCGAAGCCCGAAAAGTTGGACGGATCATTCCCTGCTTGCTCCAGTTTCACATCGCCGAAGAAGAGACCAAGTTCGGACTTTCGCTCGACGAAGCATTGGAAATGCTCGACTCGGAAGAATACCGGGCACTGAACCACATCAGCCTTTCGGGAGTCATGGGAATGGCCACGTTTACCGAAGACGAAACTCAAATCAGAAAAGAATTTGCCGCACTGAAATCGTATTTCGACAACCTGAAAACCAACTATTTTTCAGGCAATCCCCAGTTTAAAGAAATTTCGATGGGGATGTCGGGCGATTACCTGATTGCTGTTGAAGAAGGCAGCACTATGGTTCGGATTGGCAGCACCATTTTTGGAGAAAGAAACTATAACCTGACAACATAAAACGCCAATAATTGTTAATTAGAAAAAACCAATAAAATACACGAACATGCCTAATTTAGAAACCAAATACATGGGACTGACCCTGAAAAATCCCATCGTGGTGGCCAGCTCAGGCCTCACTAATTCAGTCGAAAAAATCAAGGATTTGGAAGCTGCTGGTGCCGGGGCAGTCGTGCTGAAATCCATTTTCGAGGAGCAGATCAACAACGAAGTGAGCAGCCTCATCAACCGCGACCCGCAAAACCAGTATCCCGAAGCCGAAGATTACATCTGGAATTACCTCCGGAATAACTCTATAACCCATCATCTCGAATTGCTTTCGGAAGCCAAAAAAGTGGTGAATATTCCGATCATTGCCAGCATCAACTGCATGTCGGCTTCGGAATGGACCGTGTTTGCCAAAGAATTTGAAGATGCCGGTGCCGACGCGCTGGAGCTCAACCTGTTTTACGTGCCGACCGATCGCAAAAAAACTGCCGAGGAAGTGGAGCAGTTGTATCTGAAAGTCGTTTCGGAAGTGAAGAAAAAGGTGAAAATTCCGGTTTCAGTAAAAATTGGGTTTTATTTTACCAACCTCATTTTGATGGCCGACAAACTGGTGGCCAATGGCGCCGATGCGCTGGTGCTTTTCAACCGGTTTTACGAACCCGACATCAACATCGACAAAATGGAGCTGGTGGCTTCGGAAGTCTTCAGTTCACCAGCCGATATTCGTCGCTCATTGCGCTGGATTGGCCTGATTTCGTCGCAACTGCCCAAAGTTGAAATTGCCGCCGGAACCGGGATTCACGATGGAGAAGCCGTGATCAAACAGTTGCTGGCAGGGGCTCAGGTTACACAGGTTTGTTCGTCGGTTTACATCAACGGCTCGCAGGTTATTGCCGGAATGCTCGATGATTTACGCACATTTATGCGCAAGTGGAACTTCAAAAAGATCGATGAATTCCGTGGCCGGATGTCGTACAAAAATATTCCCGATCCGCAGATGTACGAACGCGCCCAGTTTATGAAATATTTCTCCGGAAAGTAAATTGGATACCATCATAAAACAAAAGGCCAGCTTGTAAGCTGGTCTTTTGTTTTATGATCGCAGGGTAGGCAAATAGTCGATGACGTCAATCAGCAATTGTCGCTTTTGCTCCGAAACGGTTGACAAAACTTTCTCCATCCGCTCAATTTCCTGATCGATAATTTCGGTATTCATCTGGCTTTCGGTATTCATAATTACGGTATAAGCTTCGAAAGCAACGTCGAATTCGTTGTCAATCAGCAAATCGACAAACAACGGAATGTATTTGCTATAGTCCAGTCCGTTCTCCCAGCAACTGGAAATTAACGATTTCAGTTCAGGAGCATATTTCTGATTTCTAATGCCTTCGATAATCAGTGGAATGGTGTCGCTTTCCTTCAGGTTGGCAAACAAGTCGGTAATTTTTGCTTTGATTTCCGGATCAGCACTCATGTGAAGCAATTCCAACAACACCGGAATATCCGAAGCTCTACCCGAGTTTCGTAATTCTTCCAGAGTTTCAATAACTTTCAGAGAGTCCTTTGATTGCAAGCCCTTCAGAAGGTCTTTATGTTCGTTTTGTGCTGAATTATCCATCCGATTTCTGTTCTGATACTGCCGCAAAGTTAATAATTTGCACCCAAAGTGAGCCTTTTTCGCAATTGCTTGTTTAAGGTTAAGTTTTTTGAACCGACGATCAGGAAAACAATCGCTGATGGCCTTCAAAATGCGAAGCCTCGTATCTTTGTCAACCCAAAAGAAAAGTATCGGATGAACGAAAAAACCAAAGAACTGGCCGAACTCAAAGTATCGCGATTAATGCTGAAATTTTTTATTCCGGCGTTTATCGGTGTGTTTATGAATGCCATGTACAACATTGTCGACCGCATTTTTATCGGTCACGGTGTTGGAGCCATTGCTTTGAGCGCGGTATCGGCCACATTTCCGGTGATGCTGATTGTGATGGGTTTCGGGATGCTGATCGGGATTGGAGCCGGAGTTCTGGTTTCGATCAACATGGGGCGGCGCGACATGGATAAAGCCGAGCGGGTCTTGGGCAGCAGTCTTTTCCTGATGCTGATCGTCTCTGTGTTAATTACAATCATCGGGTTTGCCATCAAAGATCCGATGCTTCGGTCGTTTGGTGCCACTGCCGAAACGATTGGCTATGCCAACGATTACCTCGACATTATTCTCGCCGGAACCATCTTTCAGGTGGTCGGTTTTTCGCTCAACAATGTGATCCGGGCCGAAGGAAATGCCCGGACGGCGATGTTTTCGATGATTATCAGCGCTGGAACCAATATGATTTTAAACCCCATTTTCATTTTCGGATTTGGCTGGGGAGTGAAAGGATCGGCATTGGCAACGTTGATCTCAATGATCATTCTGACACTTTGGGTTTTGTGGCATTTCCGAAGTAAAAAATCGGTGGTGAAACTTAAAGCCGAATACATCCGGTTCGACCGAAAAATCATGTTTGAAGTTATGGCCATTGGCATGTCGCCATTCTTTATGCAAATTGCCAATAGCGTGGTTCAGGGATTGATCAACACCAAGCTCATTGCTTTTGGCGGCGATTTGGCCGTTGGTGCTATGGGAATTGTAAACAGCGTTGTAACCCTTATCGTAATGACAATAGTTGCAGTAAACATGGCATCTCAACCCATCATTGGCTTCAACTACGGAGCCAAATCGTTCGGACGGGTTAAAGATACCCTGCGAATTTCACTGATTTCGGCTACCGGAATAGCTGTAGTGGCTTTTGTTTTTCTCCAGATTTTTCCTGAAACCATTGTCCGGATGTTCAATTCGTCGGATGCTGAATTGCTCGCAATTGGTAGCGAAGGACTTAGGCTTGGTCTGATGGCTTTACCATTTGTTGGATTTCAGGTAGTGGCCGGAAATTATTTTCAGTCGATTGGTAAAGCAAAAATTGCAGTTCTGCTCACTCTGCTGCGCCAGGTTTTTATTTTGATTCCTTTGTTGTTCATCCTCCCCTATTATTTCAAACTTCACGGCATTTGGCTCTCCATGCCCATTTCCGATTTTTGCTCCGGAATTATTGTGTCCTTCTTTATGGTGAGCCACTGGAAAAAGCTTCATCTGCAAGTCGAAAGTCAGCCTGCCTGAACCATATAGTCAAAAGAAATTGACCTGGGTTGCCGAAATTCAGGATTGGTTTGTATTTTTATAAAAAAACTAACCGACCATGAACAAGAAGCAACTTTTCGACGCCCTTGCTGAAGGAAAGCAAACCGACTACACGCTTTTTCGTCCAATACTGATGCACTTTGCAGCCCGCTTCAACGGAAACACCTACGGACAATTTGCTTCCGACTACAAAGTTTTGGTGGATTGCAACCTGCGGGCACTCGACTATTTCGACATCGACATGGTTGGCCTGATTTCTGATCCGTATCGCGAAACATCGGCCTTTGGTGCACCTGTAACTTTTATTCCTGAAGGGGTGCCGCGTTGCGAAAAGCTCATTGTAAAATCGTGGGACGATGTTAAAAACCTGCCGCGGCCCGATGTGTGCAAATGCCACAGAACCCTCGACCGCATCCGGGGAGCTGAACTTTTTCAGCAAAAACTACAGGGAACAGTGCCGGTAATTGGCTGGATTGAAGGCCCGCTGGCCGAAGCCTGCGACCTTGCGGGGGTGAGCAATATGCTGATGCAATTGATGATGGATTACGATTTTTGCAGTCTGCTGCTCGACAAATGCACCCAGACTGCCAAAGATTTTGCCAAGGCCCAGATTGAGGCCGGGTGCGATGTAATTGGCATTGGCGACGCTATCTGTTCGCAAATCGATCCGTTTACCTACGATACGTTTGTGAAAGAGCGCCACAAGGAAATTATCGGGTTTATTCATTCGCTCGGGGCTCGAACCAAGCTGCACATTTGCGGTGATGTTACTCATTTGCTGCCCTTGCTGGCCGAACTGGGCACTGATATTCTCGACATCGATTACGATGTTGACATTGCTTCTGCCCGTTCGGTGGTTGGCGAAAAAGTGATTCTCTGCGGAAATATTGAGCCGGTAAAAATTCAGGATTCGTCGGCCGAAACGGTTGAACGACTGTCGCGCGAACTGGTCGAAAAATTCGGGAACGAGCGTTTTATTCTTTCTGCCGGATGCGAAATTACGGTTGGAACACCGCCCGAAAACCTGATGGCCATGCGAAAGGCCAGCCGTTAAAACATTCAGTTTTTCTCGACAATTCGTCCCTGCCCCGAAATGTTTTTTTGAACCACCGGCATTCCGCTGTAATAAACCACTCCCAAACCCTGAATCGCCACATCCAGATTGTCGGTCACGTGCAAGCTGACATTGCCATTTCCTGTGATTTTGACCTGCGCTTTCCGAACAGTCATTTTCTCGAGGTCGATGGCTCCCGACCCTGAAAGTTTAACCGCTAGTTCCTCGGTATCGCCCTTGCAGCTGATGTTTCCGGAGCCGGTGAGATTAATCCGGGGGATGCCAACT
The DNA here is from genome assembly GCA_964422425.1 of uncultured Odoribacter sp. Lineage (GTDB taxonomy): Bacteria > Bacteroidota > Bacteroidia > Bacteroidales > Prolixibacteraceae > Aquipluma. Next base: position 13,602 of record CAYRBM010000052.1, on the reverse strand, counting down.
TGTGAATCTACTGTACCCGAGCCGGAAAAAGTCAGTTCTTCAACATCAGGACTGCTGATGACGGCCACAATCGTGCTGTCGGTCTCCACTGCGCGACTGCCAAACGACACGAAAAGAGTGCCGTTCACCACATCGGTTTCAAGAATCGGGTGCAGGTTTTGCTGTGCTAAAATGCTTATGGAATAAGTGTTACCAGGTTGAATGACAACCTGACCATCAATCTGGTATTTCACTTTATTGAACGAATCGACTGTTCGTGTTTCGGTTTTCAGGTTTCCGCTGCCGGCAACAGGGAACCAGGCTTCTTCGTTTTCGGTGCACGAAGTAAAAAATGTAACGGCCAAAAGCAGGAGCACACCGGTGGCTTTCAGGTTAATTGTTTTCATGGCTTTGAGTTCAAAAATGGGATCGCACACGAAAGGTGCGAGCAATTGTTTTCTGTTTTCTAAGCCAAAGATATTGAGGCACTAACGGAATGAAAAATTTTTCAGGATGAATGACGGAAAATAACCGACGAAGCTGGAAATCAGGCGTTGATTGGGCATTGGGATGTCAGTTGAGACTGTTCCAAAAGTGTTTAATGGTTTCTCCAGTATTACATTTTGAAAGTAAGTATGCCGTAAGAACCCCTAAATCCCCTGAAGGGGACTTTCAAAGCCTCCTCTTTAGGGGAGGTTTGGAGGGGTAAAACTTGGGAGTAGTTGCAAAACGAAAGTTCAAAAAAATAAAAATTTGACTTTATGAACGACCACCTTTTCAGCAATCGACCGAAACGCCCAGCTCAAGCAATTCGCGGATTTGTGACTGCGGAACCCGGTTGCCGGTAAGGTCGGCATATTCGAGTGCTGCAAGTTCGAAAAGCGGTGAAATATCGTCGATTTCATTGTTCGACAAATCCACGCTTCGAAGTTGCTGCAGGTTGCTCAGCGCGTCGATGTAGCTCAGTTTATTGCCCGAAAGATTGAGTTCCCGGAGGCCGTGAAGCGATGATAGTGGCGACAAATCGGCGATCAGGTTGCCCGATAAATCCATCGATATTGTGTGAACGCAAAATTCGGCACCGTCTAAATCTGAAATTTCCGATTCCGAAAGCTCCACTTCGTCCATATCTTCGAGGTAATAAGTCGGGAAACTGGTGTCGGTATCGCCGTATTGCCTGATTTGCATGGCCTCGTAAAACGTGTAACCATCGAATCTTTCACGCTGTTTGCGCCGGGTGTTTTTCTGATTATTCCGGTGAAATCCGAACCCAGCCGAGCCTGCATCCCACACATACTCCGGATGATAGTCAATATCCTCGAAACTTTCGATGTTGGCAGCAATTTCCTCAATATCCTGAATCACAAAAATATGGCGGAATTTTTCGAGCGTTGCAAGATTGTTGAGCCGGGCCAGTTCCTCAATTTTATCGCGGTAAAACTCTCCCCGGTCGGGATGATACAGCGAAATGATTTTCGAAAAGCCTTTGCCGTCGGGTTCAATGGTAATTTCCACCCATTCCGAGATCATTCCTGAAATGATGTTCAGTTTTTCAAACTCCTTTTCCTTGTATAGTCGGATCAGGTTTCGCGCAATTTTGTTGAGGTTGGTGTCGGAGTAAGCCTCCAGAAGACGTGTTGCCAATGATTCAGGTTGGTACATAATATCAGATTTCTTCCTGAAATTTCAGGAAATCGCCGTCGATAATTAACAATTTTACACCGGATTTGGTTACCGAGCGGTGCGAACTTAATTCGTCGGTCACCACATAAGTCATTCCGGCGGTGAGGGGAATGTGGTTTCCGTCGATTGATTCGCTGGTGAATTCGCCTTCGAGGCAATGAACGATGTGGCCCTTCCGGCACCAGTGATCGGCCAGGTAGCCGGGCGAATATTCGACAATGCGAATGCGCAGTCCGGGCAACTGAACGGTTTGCCACCATGCTGTACCCGATTCCCCGGGATGAATGGTCTTTTCAATTTTCGACCAATCGATGGTTTGGAAAGGAATGTTTCGATTCATAATTTTGCTTTTGAAAGGTCATTTAATTGTTATTCAGTATTCATTCAATTGTCATTTGTTGTTGGTCATTTGCCCACAAATGTCGCGAAGCGAATGACCACGAATGACTCAATTTTACCGCAAACTGCGACTGAACACTGAACACTTTTTAATGACTACTGCAACTGCGGTCCGTTGCCAACGACCATTTTTCCCTTGTAGTATTTCAGTTTGATTTCGCCCGACTTTTCGGTGAACGCTTTCAGTCCGATTTGGTTGATCAGGCAAAGATTGAAAACCTTGAGGTTGTGTGGCAATACATCGGCACGGTCGGCACAGGGTTGAAGCCGGTTGCACGGGAAATCGGTACAGGCCGAGCAAAACTCTAATTCGTTTTCCTTCACGCATTTCCAGGTATCGCAAACGGTGGGTTTCACCGGGCAATTCCCTTCAACGGCCCGGCATCCGGGGCACGGCAATTTTTCCTTCGGAATTCCACGCTGAATCATCGTTTGGTAGAGGACATCGTTTTCGGTCAGGGTGTGCAGCTCGCAAATGCCGCAGTCAATTCCACAAGGGGCAACCAGACTAAGGCGGTCGGTAATTGCATTTGAAATCATGTTGTGCTAAAATTTAATTTCCAGCGAAACTACCTGCCTTGATTGATGTCAGCAATTTTTTATTCCTGAATGCCGCCAAAAAAAGGTTGAAGCTGGTTTTTAACAGGTTTAATCAGATCTCAATTACCTATCCAATAATACCGAGCGAAACCAGAATAAACATGGGGCCGTTCATCAATCCGTGAATCCAGATACCCACCATCGTGTTGCCGGTTTTTTGCACACACCAGGGTAAAACGATTAGGATGGGAAGCAATAAAATGAGCAAATCAATTCCGAAGGCAACATGAAAAACAAACCAAAGTGCCGAGTTCAACATCCATGCTGACTGGCCTAAAGCTAATTCCTGACGAGGCAAAATATACCCGCGCCAGAGTAGCTCTTCGCCAAAAATGTTAAAGAAGAACATGACCAGCCAAACCAGCAAAAGCAATCTTTCCTTCCCCTGGAAGGGCTCAAACTTCATAAATGATGGAGTAGTTTCAATCTCCGGAGTACCAAATTGCAGGTGAAGCAGTTTTGAAATGCCCATGATCAGGCCCGTTCCAATAAAAATAAGCAATAACCCGCCTAATGCAAATTTCCAGTCGCGGTTCGACATTTTTTTAAGTCGAAAGCGGCTACTCAATTCTGCTTTGGTTAAAAATCCGTCTTTTCGGGCGAGAAATAGAGCAAGCAGAAACAGCGGTAAAAAGGTCAACAATCCGCCAATAAACCAGCTTAGCGCCGGATGCAGGCCAAAGTTCTGATGAAAATAAGGAACCAAAACCCGGCAAACTGCAATAAATCCTACAGCCGGAATTCCGAAAAGTAACACCGTCCCTGAAATGCTGATTGGGTTCAGTGAAATACTCATATTCTGTTGGTCAGTTCAAAAAATTTCTCCTGAAGCAATACAGTTACCGGTCCCGGTTTGCCGCTGCCCACGGTCGTTTCGTCGATTTGCACCACCGGAGTCACTTCGCTGCCGGTACCCACAATCATCATTTCGTCCATACCGGCCAGTTCCGAAGCAGTAAAAGCTTCCTCCACCATTGGGATGTTGTTTTTCCGACAAATCTCGCGGATAACGATTTTAGTGATTCCCGGCAAAATCAGGTTCGAGTCGGGATGCGTGTAAACCGTTCCATTTTTCACCGCCAGAAAACTGGAGTGCGAGCCTTCAGTAACCACGCCGTTCCGGATAAAAATTGCTTCCACGGCGCCTTGTTCGTGCGCTTTCTGTGCGGCCATCACATTGGGCAGCAACGAAATCGATTTAATGTCGCAGCGCAGCCAGCGAATATCTTCGGTAGTAATGACTTTTACCCCATTTTTCAACTGGTCCCATTTGGAGGCAAACGGGAAAACCGTAGCATAAACAGTGGGCACAATTCTCTCCGGAAAACGGTGAATGCGGGTCTGACTTCCCCGCGAAATCTGGAGATAAACGCCCGCTTCGGTACCCGCCAAACTGTTTCGTTCGAGTAATTCCTGAAAAACAGCTTCCAACTGGTCGCAACCGTCAAATTGGATACTCACTTCGCGCAGGCTTCGCTTCAGCCGGTCGAGGTGGTCGGCATAACGGAAAGGATTTCCGCCGTAATATTTAATCACTTCATAAATGCCGTCGGCAAAGTTAAAGCCGCGGTCTTCGGGCGAGATAACCGCTTCATTTCTGGGAATAAATTCCCCGTTCAGGTAGATCATTTCGATTTTACTTTTCAGATAACAGAGGCAAAAAGTACAAAAGAATTTACAATTGCTTCTTAAATCATCAAAATAATTACGAGTGCAACAAACACAATAATGATCGCCGGTACAATTAGTTCTGCCCAGCCAGTGCGCAACCGGCGCTGACTGAAGTGATTCATCTTTCTTAACAAGGGATGGCCGTGATGCATCTTAAGCTTTTCCTCGTGGGCAAGTCGTTGCCGTTCAAGTTCAAGGGCATCCTGTTGTTCTCTTTGCTTTACGAGTTCTTCTCTGATTTCGGGGGTTACGGTAAAGCCACAATTCAGACAGATCAAATCGAACTCGCTAATGTGACTTTTACATTTTGGGCAAGTTACTGATGTCATGACTGCTAACTTTTAAAATGGATATCTAAATTTACGGAATTTGATGCGGATTTGAACGAATAACAACTGGTAATTCTTATCCAAACTGATTCATTTAGAAATAAATCCAGTAGCCTTTTACTTGTCCTTTTGAGTTGATTTCGAGTGCCGGAAACGGCAGTTTTATAAAAGTCAGGCCCTGAAAAACGGTCCGGAGAAGTTTCGATCTGGTCTTGATTTGTGGCCAGTCCACATCAAGCGAGAGCAGGTATTGCCGGTAGCGCCTGGTTTCAGGAATTAATACCCCGTTGTATTCCTGAATGTTTTTGAATTCGCCGTACATGCCGTTGGCTCCGTAACCTGCTGCAATATTGAGCCATGAAGGGGTTTTTTGCTTCAGAAACAAACGGTTGACCGGCATCGACAACCAGTAGGTGTGTCCGTTGTAGTCTTTCAGTAGTCGGTTCAGCGTCGTCGTCCCCAAATAGCCGTTGGCATTTCGCGAGTAGGGCGATTCCCAATAGCTAAACTTGTATTTGATGAGTTGCTGTTTGAAAAGCAGTTCATTACCGACAACCAGCGCCGAACCAAACGCATTGGCGGCCATATCGCCCCACGAAAAGCCCCAGCCCTCGTGCGTTCCGTCCATAATCTCAATCGGAGTTTGCAAAATGAAACCCAGCGAGCCACCAAAGATCAGTGCATTGGTTCGCCCCACACCAATACTCTTCAGCCAGTGATAACCCAGGTAACTTTGGGCATACGCGCCAAACGCATGTCCGAATTTATCGACCTGCAGGTAGCCCCGGTTGTCGTTGAAGAAATGAAAGGGCACCCGTGGTTTGTCCTTGTACCAGGTATGGCTTAACACAGTGAGACTTCCGGCATAGTAGGCACTTTCGATGGCAATCGCCAGGTACAGTCCGCGGTGATTAACGTAGGTGGTGTCGGTTGATGCGGCAAAATCGCTGGCCCTGCACGATAAAGTCAGGAGGAAGAATAAAACAACTAATCCTGAAATGAACTGTACCGGCTTTGCGATCATGCGTCTTGCTTTTGCCATTCATCGGGATTGTGGTTGACCGTAATGATTACATTGCCGATTTTCTGTCGGGTTTCCACATATTGGGCAGCTTCCACCATTTGCTCCAACGGGTAACTGCGGTCGATTAATGGCTTAAATTGTTTCTTTTCGACCAGTTCTTTCAGGAAAAGCACATCCTGCTGACTGATGGTTGGTATCGGAAACAGCAGCTTTTTGCTACCAAATAATGGTGTGATCAGCGCCAGAAAAGGGTTTTGTCCGCCCGGTCCCAATTCGGTCGAAATGTAGATTCCCTTGTCTTTCAGGATTTTTTTGCATTTGCCAAAGGCGCTTTTACCCACCGCATCAAACACAAAGTCAAAACGTTCGCCGATGGTTGTGAAATCCGTTTGCGTGTAGTCGATTACCGTTTTGGCGCCCAGCGACCGAAGCAGCTGCAGGTGCGGCGTGGCGCAAACGGCCGTGACATCGGCCCCCAAATACGCACAGAGCTGCACTGCCGCCGAACCAATGGCCCCGGTGCCGCCATTCACCAGCACTTTTTGCCCGCCCGAAACTTTGGCTGCACGAATGTCGCAAAGGGCATAATGGGCACCTTCGGTTATGGGTGCCGCCTCTTCGAAACTTAAGTTTTCGGGAATGGTTGCCATCGGCCCGTTTTCGGGCATCACCAGGTATTGGGCATGTGCACCAAAGGCGATGTCGTTGTAGCCAAAAACACGGTCGCCCAATCGGAACCGGGTGATTGAGTTTCCTGTTTCGACCACCTCGCCGGCAAATTCATTGCCCAAAACCTGAAATTTAGGTCGGAATAATCCGCTGAAAAACCGCGAGATGAAATACTCGGCACTCCGGAAGCCGCAGTCGGTGCGGTTTACCGTGGTTGCATGAATTTTCACCAAAACCTCACCGGCCTTGGGCACCGGTTTGGGAACTACAGCCAGTTGCAGCACTTCGGGTGGACCGTAACGGGTATGAATGATGGCTTTCATGTCAGGTTTTCGCTTGATTTATACTGAAAACGAATTTGGAATAAAGATAAGATTATCCTGAAAATTCAGTTCAATAAAAGTCGTTAAATGACAGATATTCAAGATTGAACGTCAAAATAAGGAAACAACAGAAAAACTGATCAATGGAACAGCCGAATGCTATTTCAGCACCTCGGCCAGAAACAGCAGCGTGTGGTTCCAGGCTCGTTTGGCCATCACTTCGTTGTATTCTCTCGATTTGGGGTTGGTAAACGTGTGTCCGCAGTTGGCATAGGTAATGATTTGCCAGTCGGCCTTGCCATCGTTCATTTCCTTCACCAGGGCGTCGAGGTCTTCCTTTTTAACACTTTTGTCTTCGGCAGGGTGCTCGACCAGGATTTTGGTTTTGATCACTCCGTTGGCCCGGTCGGTAGCTTTCGACAGTCCGCCGTGAATGGAAATAACGCCAGCCACATCGAAACCCGCACGGGCTGTTTCAAATGCTCCGGTGCCGCCGAAACAATAGCCAATGACAGCCACTTTTGTGGCTCCTGCTTTTTTCAGTTGCTCCAGCGCCAGCGAAATGCGCTTTTGGTAAAGGGCGTAATCGTTTTTAAACTGGCCTGCAGCCTTGCCTGCGCTGGCAAAATCGGTGGGGATGTTTCCCTTGCCGTAAATGTCGGCCACGAAAGCAATGTAACCTTGTTTTTCGAGATCGAGGGCAGCAGTTTTGGCTTCATCGTCGATGCCCATCCAGGCCGGAAGAATCAACACGCCTGGCAGATTTTTACCGGCGTTGGAAGTAACCAATCCGTTCAATTCCTGCGCCCCGTCAGCATATTTCACAGCCTTTAATTCCTGTGCTGAAACAGTTTGTAGCATTGCCATACCAATGATAAGGATAAAAAGCTTTTTCATATTCTGTTGTTTAAGATTAACCGGTTAACTTTTTATCCTGAAACCAAGAAAGATGTGAGTTTGTTTATGGGGTGCATGTTAAGGTTTGTGAATGGATTAGTTGGCAAAGAAGTTAAGATTGGACGTAAAATATATAGTCAGGGCTTCACTTCGAGTGAAACCCTGACTAAATTGCACGAATGTGCATATTTTATCCGTAAATTAACTTCATTCTTTGTTGCACAAACACTTCCATTTGGCGTTTGGTCTCGGCTTTTGGTAGCTGTCCTCCTTTGTTGGCGGCATTTTCAGCCAGCGCCTGCACCAGTGCATCCACCTCGGCTTCGGTGTTTTCAAGGCCCAGACTTACCCGCACCATGCCGGGCAGCGACAATTTGGGGAAAAGCGTCACAATCAATTTTTGGAAGCGCTGCAAACCGGGGCCAACGCCCAATAAGTGCTTAACAATGTTGTGAGCGCAGTGGCAGCCGGTGCGCACCCCAACGCCGCTTTGCAGGGCCAGTTCCTTGCCCACATTGGTAGCGATTTTCTTGCCTACTTCAAAAACCACAACGCCCACTTTTTGGGTATATCGGGGCGAGTCGGGCGATACCATTCCGTAGATTTGAACGGCGTCAATTTTTGCCATTCCGCGCATCAGCCGCGCAGTGAGGGCGAGTTCTTCGAGGGCAATTACCTCCATGTCTATACGTTGCAACAACACCATCGCCTTGCCCAACGCGGCTATTCCGCCTGCGTTTTCCTCGCCTGAAGCTTTTATCCGGGCCATTTCATCTGCATCGAACCGAAGCAGTCCTTTGCGAACCACCAGTGCTCCACTGCCAAAAGGTGCATAAATTTTGTGTGCCGAGAAAGCCAGGTAGTCGATGCCGTCGCGCTGCATGTCGATGGGGCGGTGAGCCACCAGTTGAGCGGCATCTACCAGCAAGCGTGCGCCAAAGCGGTGAACCATGCGGCTGATCTCGTCCAGCTTGTTGCAAACGCCCAGCACGTTCGATGCGCCGTTAATGGCCATCAGTTGAATCCGTTTGGCTCCGTGAATCTTCTTTTGGTTGTAGTCGTCCAGCAGTGTTTCCAGTTCCGACAGGTCGATAAAACCTTCCTGGTCGGGCGTCAGGCGGATCATCGAACTGTTCGGGAGCATCCGCCACGGCAAATCGTTCGACGAATGTTCGGCCAGCGAACTCAATACCACCGTTTCGGTGCCTTCCATTGTTTCCAGCCTGAAGCTTTCAGCAGCCAGGTTGATTGCTTCTGTGGTATTTGAAGTAAAAATCACCTCGTATTCGTTGGCTGGAGCACCGAGAAATTCGGCACACACTGTTTTTACTTCGCGAACGATTTCGTGTTTCACCTCATTGGTTTGTCGCCATGTTTGCCGGTAAGCGTTCCACACCGGCTCAAAAGTGGGGGTGCTGGCGCTGTTGTCGAAGTTCAGGAAAGGCTGCATCCCTTTGGCTGTAGGCACCTGAATGCCCAGCCCAATCCGGGTTTTCCGAAGTTCTTCCAAAAGTTTTATGCCTGAAACGTTCCTGAACTGGTCGTGATGCAAAATTTCGGAGGCGGTGAGTTTTTCAGGCTGACAATTTTTAAAAATATCTTTTCCGGATTGCTGAATCATTTGCAGGGCGCGGGCCAGCGCGATGACATTGATGATAGCCGGCGTTCCTGCTTCAAACTTGTCGGGCGGAGCTGTCCACACAATCCAGTCGGGCGCTACGAGTCGCGCATTTCCGCCACCCACATGAAATGGCACACCTTGGGGCAGTGCGCTCTTTTTTACTGCAACCGCCCGCACTCCCAGCGACAGGCCAAAATCGAGCGGCGAAACTACCTGAAAGTCGGCGGGCTGAAGTTGTGCCACCAGATGCACAGCGCTCCGGGGCGTGGTGAAAATGACCACAAAACCATCATTCAGTCCAAGATAGTCGAGAACGATTTTTCGCGCCTGCTCATACAAACGGGTGGTTACCATCGAAAAATGACCACTGCCGCGATGCACGTTCGAGTAGGTTTCGAGCGCGGAATACACACTTTTTTCGAGTTCGGCAAATGCATTGGCGTGTTCCGCATTTTTCGGATAGTCGATTTCGGCTGTCAATTCAGTGGACTGTGGATTCATAAACTGGAAGTTTGAGGTATGACGAACACGTGCTATGAATTGTTACAGAGAAAGTTAAGCATCTGTAATTTTAGTCAGGGCTTCAATCCAATGAAACCCTGACTAATCCTTTTTTATTCTGCTTCAAACCGCTCGATCACCATTCCTACCCGTTCGCGGATTTCCTGCCAGGTGGGGTTGAGTTCGGCAGCGGTAAAAGTGCCGTGCTCGATGTCGATGCGCTCGAAAACCATCAGGTACAAATCGAAAATAATTTCAAGGCTGAGCTGACTGCGTGGTTCAACCAGTGGCTTGATTTGCCGGATCATTTCCAACGTGCGTTCACGGTAAATGTCGGCCACCTCATACAGTTCACGAATCAGGCTTCGGAAGCAGTCGGTGATTTGTCCGCCTTTGGCCATGAACAACAGTTGCTGGCGGTTCATGCCGTATTGGACAATCAGGTCGTCGGGGAAATAATTCAGGTTATTGAGGTGGTCTTTCTGAAAATCGCGGATGATGTGCACCAAATAGCTGAAGATGGCGCAAGGCGTAGCTACTTCCTTCACGTCGAACAGCGGCGGAAGGTATTTGCCGTCGCTTTGGCGCAGTCCGGCCAGATGCACAAAAATAGAAGCCGGAGCCACCGATGCGCCGCCTGCATAGTCGATAAAGCCTTGCAGCGTGGGGAAACCGTCGTGGTAAATGTCGTAAATCATCGATTTGGCGAACGCTTCGAGCGGCCAAAATGGAATGCAAAAGCGCTGCACAGTATCGATAAGTTCGCGGTGCGAGGGCATTTCGCTGCTGGCTTCAACCACGGTGCTGATCCAACGGTAAACGTCGGCTTCAAACCGTGCCTGATTTTCAGGAGCAATGGTGATGTGCTCGGTTTTGTAGTTGTCGATCAGGTCGTCGATGGCACGCATGAATTTGTAGCAGTTGCGGGCAGCCTGGTAACGCTCGGCATCCCAAAAATGCGCGGCAATCAGGATGTTTGGGTGATCGACCACCTTCTCGAAATCGATGGACTCGAAGATTTGGTAATAGATATCGGGTTGAACTGTTGTTTCCATTTGGTTTCTGAATTTTAACACAAAGCCACGAAGTCACAAAGTCTTTAATTTTTTCCCGTGTCTTGGTGTCTCCGTGTTTAATATTTTGATTTTGAATCTTTCAGGATACGCTCGCTTGTGAGTTTGGCACCCAAAAGCACCAGCGGAACGCCGTTTCCGGGATGGGTGCTTCCTCCGGCGAAATACAAATTTCTGTATTTTTTGTGTTGGTTGTGCGGACGAAAATAACCCATCTGAAATATGGTGTGTCCCAAACTTCCGAACACCGAGCCATTGGTTACGTTGCAACTGTTTTCCCAGGTTTTGGGCAGGTAGCAAATCTCGAATTTGATGTGCTCCTCGATGTCGTCCAATCCGGCTTCTTTCAGGCGGCGGATTACGGCGGTGCGGGCTTTTTCCTTCAGCGCTTTCCAATCCTGATCGGCACGGGCATCCAAATGAGCCACCGGCACAATCACCGAAAGCGAATCCTGGTTTTCGGGCGCGGCAGTTTTGTCGCTTCGTACCGGGGCATGGATGTAAAAGCTTGGGTTGTCTGACAGCGATTTTTCCTTGAAAATGGCGTCCAGTCCTTCGCAGAACGGGTCGTTCAGGAAAACGCTGTGGTGGTTGAGTTGCTCGTACACTTTATCGACAGCCCAGTGAAACACAATGGCAGAACACGAATATTCCTTCTTTTTCAGCGAGCGCGTTTTGCGTTTGTCGCGCAACAACTTGTCATAGACATAAGGCAGATCAGCTGTGGCAATCACCAAATCGGCATGAACGATGGTGCCGTCTTCGAGTAAAATTCCCTCGGCTTTTTTGCCATCCAGGATAATTTTTTCGACCGGCTTTTTGCAGAAAATCTGCACCCCGTTTTTGTCGGCTAAGTCAACCAGTGTCTGGATAATCCGGTGCATGCCCCCTTTGGGGAACAATGCTCCTTCGGCTATTTCGGCGCCGGGAAGCATTGAGAAAAAAGCAGGTGCTTCGTACGGATTTTGCCCGACGTATATATTCTGAAACGTAAATGCTTTTTGCAGGCGCGGGTCGTCGAAATATTCCTTTACGTAGCCCGAATGGTTGCGGTAGGTTTTTAACTTCAGGAGCAAACGGATACTTTTCAGGTTGACAAACTCGAACAGGTGATCGAAGTTTTTGCCCAGCAATCCGTTCATCGCCAGGTTGAAATACTCGTAACCTTCCTCCACGTAAGCTTTGTATTTCGGGAAACTTCCGGGCTCGAAAGCCTCCAGTTGACGGCGCATTTGTTCTTCGTCCTGCATGAACGAGAAGTGCGAGCCGTCGCCAAAGAACAATTTGTAAATAGGTGCCAGTGACGTGGTTTCAAGGTCTTTTTCGAGGTCTATACCCAATTCCGACAACACTTGTTTGTAGAGCGAGGGCATCAGCAAAATGGTGGCGCCCAAATCGAAGCGGTGGCCGTCCTGAATCTTCTGTCCGCAGCGGCCGCCGGGGTTGCAGTTTTTTTCGTACACCTCAACGGCATAGCCCTGCTGCGCCAGAAAGTTGGCTGTGGCCAGTCCGCCTACTCCGGCCCCGATAATCACTGCTTTGGGTTGATCGTTCATGGTTGATTTTTGGTTCTGTTTTCTGAATGTTGTTTTCTTGTTTTCTGTGACGTCCGCCGTAACGAATTGTTACAGCTGTATTGGTTTTTGAAGCGAAAATATACCTGAGGAAATGCCTGTTTCAATAAAAATAAGTGAATGGCGGTTTTTTACCGATGAATGAACTTTTTTTGATGTTTCATTGATCAGCTTTTCCTTGCGAACCACTTTTTCGTCGGGAAAGGGAAAAACTCGGGAGTTTCGGCTTTGTAGTTTCGATAATCGTTTCCAAAAGCTTCTTCAAGAACCTGGTATTCATTACTGATGTACATTTTCATCAGGATAAAACCGACAACACAGGTGGTGAGCACCAGCCACGAATTGATCAACAGACCAATGGCCGGAATGAGCATCAGCACAAACGACACATAAAGCGGGTTCTGGCATAGATAAAAGGTACCATGGGTGACTAACTTACCTTCCTTAAGTCCTTTCAGCAAAAGCTTTACAGAAGTGAAATAGAAAACCAATCCGAAAACAAGGTATGCTGCACCAACGATGGTCAGCGCCATGGTTCGTTCCGGAGTAAATCTGAAGATTTCAGTAGTCAGACTTAAAATAATGGTTACCGCCCACCAGGGAATTAGGATCCGCCCGATTTTGGGCCCAACGCCGTAAAAGTCCATTTTTTTCATACTGTTACTTTTTGGGCAAAAGTGGCGTCAATTTTCATTGTTACAAACAAGAAGAGGATGAATCGGGAATTTGGGGTGTTGAACGTTGAAAAACAGCTGATAAGCGACGAATAGAGAATCAGTTGTGCATATTTTTCAGTGCTCTGTACCTTCTTCCCCAAAACTTGTATTTGGTGAGCGAAGTAAAAACCACCAGCCTTTCGACAAATTTAAACCGCATGGCAAAATGCAGCAACCGGTACCAAACCGCCAGGATGCCCAGAAACAAGGCCGATTCAAGAATAAAACCCAGTAAAGTGTGTTCGATGTTGAAAAACAACTGCCCGAAATAGAGGTAAAGCAGACCTGAAAAAACAAGTGAAGAAAGAACAGTGATCAGAATGACTGAGCCGTGTGCCGTTTCAATTGCTTTCCTGGGGCAATAGCTCATGCAGTGCATACAGCTTTCGCAGTTGAAGGTCCAGAACGGGCGGTTGTCAACGGTTTTGATGGCCTTTACCGGGCAGGATTTAATGCACAGTCCACAGTTGTCGCAATCGGCCGAAGCGTAATAACCTGAGTTCGATTCTAAAATAGAGTCAATTGATTTGATTTTACGGTTTC
>CAYRBM010000051.1:0-33096 GCA_964422425.1 uncultured Odoribacter sp. | reverse complement strand
TAATTTTATTTCTGCTGTACTTTGGCCCAGGTGTCTTTCAACTGAACAGTTCGGTTGAAAACAAGCTTTTCGGCGGTCGAGTCGGGATCGACATTGAAATAACCCAGCCGCTCGAATTGAAAATGATCAAGCGCTTTTGCATCCTTTACAAATGGTTCGACATAGCATTTGGATAATACCTGCAGCGAATCTCTGTTCAGGAATTCCTTAAAGTCGATGTCCTTGTGGCCATCCGGTTCTTCGTCGCTAAACAGGCGGTCGTACAACCGCACCTCGGCTTCTACATTTTCCGTAGCCGAAACCCAGTGAATGGTTGATTTCACTTTTCGTCCGTCGGGCGAGTTACCGCCCCGAGAAGCAGGATCGTAGGTACAATGAATTTCGGTGATTTCGCCATTGGAATCTTTCACCACATTTTGACAGGTAACAAAATAGGCATATCGAAGACGAACTTCAGTTCCGGGCGACAACCGGAAGAATTTCTTTGGTGGTTCTTCCATAAAGTCGTCGCGCTCAATATATAATTCGCGTGTAAACGGCACTAACCGGGTTCCCATATCGGGATCTTCAGGATTATTGACCGCTTCGAGTTGCTCAACCACCCCTTCCGGATAGTTGGTAATTACCATTTTGAGCGGATTCAAAACTCCCATCACCCGCTGAGCTCGTTTGTTCAAATCTTCGCGAACGCTATATTCCAATAAAGCGACATCAATCACACCATCAGTTTTGGTTACTCCGATGCGCTCGGCAAAATTACGGATCGACTCGGGGGTGTAACCACGACGACGCAGACCACAAATGGTGGGCATTCGCGGATCGTCCCAACCGTTCACATGGCCGTCTTTCACCAGTTCGAGCAATTTGCGTTTACTCATCACCGTGTAGTTCAGGTTAAGGCGGGCAAATTCAATCTGGCGCGGGCGGTATTCCGAATCCTTTAACTGATCGATAAACCAATCGTATAGCGGACGGTGAACTTCAAATTCGAGGGTACAAATTGACGAGGTAATGCCTTCCCAATAGTCGCACTGCCCGTGAGCAAAATCGTACATCGGATAAATGCACCATTTGTCGCCGGTACGGTGATGCGGTGTTTTCATGATGCGGTACAAAATCGGGTCGCGCATGTGCATGTTGGTCGAAGTCATATCAATTTTGGCACGCAAAACGCAGGCTCCTTCATCAAATTCGCCAGCCTTCATCCGGAAGAAAATATCCAGGTTTTCGTCCACAGAGCGGTTTCGGTAAGGACTTTCCACTCCCGGACGGGTTGGTGTACCTTTCTGGGCGCTGATGGTTTCTGCATCCTGATCATCCACATAAGCCTTTCCTTCTTTGATCAGTTTTACGGCAAAATCAAAAAGCTTATCGAAATAATCGGAGGCATAATATTCGCGGTCATCCCACGAAAAACCAAGCCAGCGAACATCGTCTTTGATCGAATCAACGTATTCGGTATCTTCTTTGGTCGGATTCGTGTCGTCGAAACGAAGGTTTGTGAGGCCATTGTATTTTTGGGCAGTTCCGAAATTCAAACAAATTGATTTGGCATGTCCGATATGCAGGTATCCGTTTGGCTCAGGGGGGAAACGGGTATGCACCCTTCCGTCGTTTTTTTCTGCTCTAATTTCTTCTTCAACAATCTGGTGAATAAAGTTATTCGACTTTACTGCATTGTCATTTTCCATCACATTTTCGCTCATGTCCTTCAGTTTATAAAATCACATTTTTTTGAACTGCACTACCGGCAAAAGTATAAAATGATTTCAGCTATCTGATATTGATTAGTTTCAAAATTGATTTCAGAAACAATAAAATTAAATTTGCCCCAGATTTTATCCAATTTGACTATGGCTTTAATTGAAATTGAAGGAATGGAGTTTTATGCTTTTCACGGGCATTTTGAGGTTGAGAAATTAGCCGGAAATCGCTTTCTGGTCGATCTGAAAATTGAAACTGAAAGCAACAAGGCCGGAGAAACTGACCGACTGGAGGATACTTTGGATTACCAGCAGGCATACCTGATTGTGAAAGAAGAAATGGCTATTCCCTCTGATTTGCTTGAACATGTTGCCCACCGAATCATTACCCGCATCAAAAAAGAGTTTCCTGATGTTCGGAAAACAACTGTCAAAGTCTCGAAAATGAATCCGCCAATGGGCGGTCAGATTGGGAAAGTAAGTTTGACAATGGAAGGATAAACTACAGACAACCACCTAAATTCAACCCATTTATGCTCATTTTCTTTGAATGAGCAGAGTCACAACCTTTTCTTCGTCCTTGTTTCCTTCTCCCTGCTTAGGGTATGGTTTGGCATCAATAATTTTCATGGTGACACCATCCGGAATTTTATTCTCCTGACTTACCACTGAATGAATCTCAAAAACCGACTTGTTTCTGTTTGCTGTCCATTCGCCATGTACCATCACTTCGCCCGACCAAATGCAAATCAATCCCTCGGGACAACGTGAATCGGTAATTTCTTTAATCAACAACGAGTACTGGCCATCCGTAGAAGTATATAAACGGTCAGCTCTAAAATCACACTCCTGCCCCAACGTAAACGTTTGATCAGTTAACAGTTCTTCGCAGCCCATTTCTGTAAACAGCAGGAAAAACAAGGCGATTATTATGGCAACCCAAATCTTCATTCCATTGTTCTTTCACCGCAAATTAGACGAGCAAAACCATATTTTGGTTGCGCTACCCGGTCTTCAATTCAACCAGAAGCCTTTAAAAACCCCTGCACTCCGATTTTACCGCCAGTCATACACATCTAAACTCTTTCGGTTAACTTTGCAGCCTGAAATAAAAACAATGAATTGTGAAAATCGGGACTATTGATCTGGGAGAAATGCCATTGTTTCTGGCGCCTATGGAAGATGTAACCTACAAATCATTTCGGTACATGTGCAAAAAGTACGGAGCTGATGTGATGTACACCGAATTTGTTTCGTCGGAAGCATTGATTCGAAACATCCAGAAAACCAGGCAAAAGATGACCTTGTATGATTTTGACCGCCCGGTAGCTATTCAGATTTACGGACACGATATCCATTCGATGGTTGAGGCAGCTAAGGTAGCCGAAGAATCACAGCCCGATTTTATCGACATTAATTATGGGTGCCCCATGAAAAAAATTGTCAGGCATGGAGCAGGCGCCGCCATGTTGCTCGAGCCCGACAAAATGCAACGCATGACTGAAGCCATTGTAAAAGCAGTGAAGTTGCCGGTAACAGCCAAAACCCGTCTGGGATGGGACCATGACAGCAAAAACATTGTTGAAGTTGCAGAACGTTTGCAGGACACCGGAATTGCCGCCCTGGCCATTCACGGCAGAACCCGCAGCCAGCTTTACACCGGTGAAGCAGACTGGTCGCTGATTGCCGAAGTAAAAAACAATGCCCGAATGACAATTCCGATTATTGGAAATGGAGACATTACCAGCCCAGAAAAAGCAAAAGCTTTTCTGGACCAAAGCGGTGTTGACGCCTTGATGATTGGTCGCGGAGCAATCGGGCGTCCCTGGATTTTTGCTGAAGTAAAACATTTTCTGAAAACGGGAGAATTACTGCCTCAGTTTACCGTTTCAGAAGTAGTTAAAAATGTGCGCGATCAGCTGAATATGTCTATTGAGTGGAAGGACAACGTGCGCACAGGAATTTTGCTGATGCGCCGTCATTTTGCCCGATATTTCCCATCGCTGCCTAATTTCAGGGAACACCGTATCCGGCTTCTTCAGGCCGAAACACTTGAAACTGTCATAGAAGCGCTCGATTTGATTGAAGCACATTACGGCGACTTCCGGATAACTTCTTATGTGTAGGCCATTCGAAGTGAATCGTTGATCCAGAGGAGTTTCAAACAAAATCAGCGCCCGGGTGTTTAGAGCAATGTAACACTCTAAAAACCCAAACTATGCAAAAACTATTCTTACTGAAACCCGACTTTCAGGATACCAAAAGAGCCGACGGGAAAAGCTACTTTTGCCCGAATTGTGCCATTCTCGAAGGAATTTTAGTGTACTATCCATCGCTTCGGGATAAGCTGGAAATTCATTACGTCGATTTTGTCAGACCGCGAAAAGTATTGGTTGACCTGCTGGGCGAAGCCAATCAGAGTTGCCCGGTTTTAGTAACCGGGCCGAATGAATTTATCAATGATACCGATAAAATCATTCAGTACCTGACCGATCATTTCCACATAGGACATTCTCATTAAGCAAATCCCTTTTGAAATAACCCTAAAAACAAAGACATGACTGAACCAAAAACAAAGATGACCCGCATCCTCTCCATCGACGGAGGCGGAATCCGTGGAATTATTCCGGGACAGATACTGGTGATTCTGGAAGAAAAACTAAAAGCTAAAACCGGAAACCCGGACGCCAGAATCGCTGATTATTTCGATCTGATTGCCGGCACCAGCACCGGAGGAATTCTGACCTGTGCCTACCTGATTCCGGCAGCCGATGGTGACAGTTTGACCTCACGCCCAAAGTTTGATGCCAGGCAGGTAGTTGATCTTTACCTGAAACGCGGAGGCGATATTTTCAGTGTTTCGCTGGGCCATAAACTCCGCACGATGGGTGGTGTGCTCGACGAAATGTATCCGTCTGCGCCAATTGAAAAAGCGCTCGACGATTACTTTGGCGATATTCTGCTCAGTCAGCTGCTCAAGCCCTGCCTGATCACCTCCTACGACATTAAGCACCGGATGGGGCATTTCTTTACCCAGCACGATGCCCGAAGGAAAAAGGGATGGGATTTCCCGGTAAAAGAAGTGGCCCGGGCAACATCAGCAGCTCCTACTTATTTTGAATGTTCCAATGTTAAATCGGTTTCAGAAGTCAGCTATCCTTTAATTGATGGTGGTGTATTTGTAAATAACCCCACACTTTGCGCTTTTGCCGAGGTTTATAACGAATACAAAACCGCACCTGCGAACATGGCCATCCTTTCACTCGGAACCGGATTTTCAAAAAAAGAATACGATTACGACAAAGCAAAAAACTGGGGCATGGTTCAATGGGTAAAACCTTTGATTGACATTATGATGTCGGGTGTTTCAGAAGTTGTGGATTACCAGCTACATCAGATCTTTGAGGCAGTAGGCGCCCACGGACAGTATGTTCGTATAAACACCGAACTTCCCATTGATGTGAACTCTGATATGGACGATGCTTCGCCCAAAAACTTGCAGGCCTTGAAAGAACTGGGAACCTATACAGCCCAGAATTTCGATACGCAGTTGGATGCTTTTGTGGATTTGCTGCTGTAAGCAATTACAAACGGACAGTGCTGATTATTGCCCCAGCTGCTTTCTGATCCGGTCTTCAATCAGCTGCGTTAGTTCAGTGCTGTCCATTCCTTTTGGTTCAATCGGATCAAGCACCGTGTATTTCAGGTGAACACCAAATTTCAGCGGGAAATAACCTTTCTCCATCAGTTTGCTGTTGCCATCAATTACAAACGGAACGATTAAAGCTGATGGCGCAGTCCGGATCAATGAGGCAATACCTGCCGGCATAAACGTTTTAATCCGGCCATCTTTACTGCGGGTTCCTTCCGGGAAAATACAAGCCGCGTAATTATTCTGTTCGATGTGCTTTCCCAGCATCAGGATATCTTTTACCGACTGCGATTTGTTTTTCCGGTCAATCAATACCGATCCTCCATGCCGAAGATTATACGAAATACTCGGAATGCCTTTTCCCAGCTCAATTTTTGAAATGAATTTCGGATGATTCTTCCTGAATCCAACCACTATAGGCGGAATATCGAAAGTACTCTGATGATTGGCGACGATAATAATTGGCCTGTTTTGTGGCAACTTTTCAAATCCGCGAAAAGTAATTTTGGCACCCATAATTTTCAGGCTGTACAACAAACCAAAGTTCAACACATCTACGGTTTTCTTCCGTACCGGATAACCCCATATCCAACGGGTAATAACCTGAATAGGATGAAAGATAACAAGGAGCGCCCCGAAAACAAACAGGTAAACGGGAGTAAGCAAATACGACAATATCTTCTTCATGACCGGGTATTCAAATTTTGTCGGGCAAAGTAACCAAAAAAAATTGAGCCCTTTTATTCAGGCATTTTATCAGAGAACAAAAAATTCTTCTATCTTCGCTTTCCGATAACACGAATTTACAAAAAAGTAACATCATGTCAGTTTCCCGATTTGGGGTTTCACTGGAAGAAGAATTACTTACAGCCCTTGATAAGTATGTGACAGAAAATAATTTTGCCAACCGCTCACAGGCTATCCGTTTCCTTATTGAGAAGAATTTGGTGGAGCATAAGTGGAAGTGTGGAAACGAGGTAGCCGGAGCTGTTGTCATGGTTTACAACTGCCATAAAACTGAAATCCGCAACCGGTCGGCCGAATTGCAGTATCAGAATCGCGATGTTGTTTTAGGACTTCAGCAATTTAATCTGAATGATGACCATTGCATGGAGATTATTGCCTTAAAAGGTACTTCCTCGCGGTTGACTGCATTATCGGATCAATTAATCAGTATTAAAGGCATTAAACACGGCAAGTTAATCATGAGCCGAACTGAATAATTTTTTTGCGCCAAGAGTAACACGAATAAACACAAAGATGACACCAAATTTTCAATCAACAATGAAAAAGACCTTTTCAGCCTTTGCAGGAATACTGCTTCTCTCCGGATTGTTGCTTTCGCAACTTCAGGCCCAGAATATTTTAAAAGATACCTTAAAAATTGAGGAAGTGGTTGTTACCGGCAGTCCGGTGAAAGTGAGCCGAAATAACATTCCCATGTCTGTTTCGGTAGTAACCAGCGCCCAGATTAACGAAAGCAGCGAATCGGCCTTGCTGCCTATCCTTAGTGGCCGGGTTCCCGGACTTTTTGTTACCGAACGCGGAATAACCGGATTTGGCGTTTCAAACGGTTCGGCAGGACAAATCACCATTCGCGGAATTGGCGGAAATCCGACCACAGGCGTATTGATGCTGATTGACGGGCATCCGCAGTTTGCCGGCATATTCGGTCATCCACTGCCCGACTCTTATGTTGCTTCGGATGTCGAGCGCGTAGAAGTAATTCGGGGTTCTGGCTCGGTTCTCTACGGATCGAATGCAATGGGGGGAGTCATCAACCTAATCACCAAAAAACAACATCAGGATGGCTTCGCCGGAAATGCCCGTTTGATGTACGGATCATTCAACACACAGAAATACATGGCGTCGGGAGGCTACAGAAAAGACAGGCTTAGTTTTTTCGTATCAGGAAACCGGGATAAAACCGACGGACACCGCGAAAACTCGGCTTTTGAAATTGTAAACGGATATACCAAGGTTGGCTATGAGTTAACAAAAAACATTAAAATAAGTAGTGATTTCAGTTTAGCTGACTTCAAAGCTTCTGATCCCGGACCTGACACCCTGCAGGCAAAAAAAGGGCTTGACATTGACATAACCCGCGGATACGGCGCATTCACCATCGAAAATGAGCATGAAAAGATTTCAGGATCGGCAAAGCTATTTTACAATTTTGGTGAGCATGATTTGTCGGATGGATTTCATTCAACTGATCACAATTATGGATTGAATTTTCTGCAATCTATAAAAGTTTTCAGGGGTAATGCCATTACGCTTGGCCTCGATTACATTAATTATGGCGGACTGGCCGAAAACCTAAAGGCAATGGGAGGAAAAGGAATCGTTTTTGCTGATACCGCAGTTCATGAATTAGGTTTTTACGGATTTGTACAACAAACGATAGCCCAAAAACTAACCCTGAATGCTGGATTGCGCTTATCCGACCATTCAGTTTATGGAAATGAATGGATTCCTTCTGCCGGTTTAGCCTGGCAATACAATGAAAACACAAGCTGGAAACTCTCCTTCTCCAAAGGATTTAGAAGTCCAACGGTGAGAGAACTTTTCCTCTTTGGTCCAAATCCAAAGCTTCAGCCCGAAACCGTTTTCAATTACGAAGCCGGGTTGGTCAAATCATTTTTCGACCGGAAATTAAACATGGAAATCACCGGATTTCTCGTTCATGGCAACAATCTGATCATTACAGTACCCATGAAAGGATTACAAAATGCCGGTGAAGTCTCGAACAAAGGTCTTGAATTTAGCGCGGATGCCAACCCTTCGGCTAAACTCAACATCCACGCGGCATACAGCTATATCAACATGAAAACGCCTGTTTATGCAACACCTGAGCATCAATTGTTCATCAGCTCACGCTATCGGATCAATCAAACAGCACTAATGCTCAGCTTGCAACAAATAGCTAACCTCGACACCGATGCCGGCCCAAAAACTCATTTGGAAAGCTACACTTTGATGAATGCCAAAATCAGTCACAAAGTATGCACCTACGCCGAATTATTTATCAGCGCCGAAAATCTGCTAAATCAGAAATACGAACAAAACAGGTACTACTCCATGCCCGGAGCTACTGTTTTTGCCGGACTCAACCTGAATTTCTAGTAATTCAGAATTGATTTTCAATATTTTAAAATTCATAGAATACCTCTGCAAGCTCCAGTTCATGAGCTTCGGAGGTATTTTTTTTGCCAATTTTTGTTAAAATCTGTAACGATTTCGTCTGCCCACCGTCCTATTCGGGTGTGTTACAAGTTCAGAAACAGGAAAACAGAACGCCGGGAAGGATATTTTACCGGCATTTTGAGTGGCTTTACCTCCATTAAAACTAAGTTTTTAATCGATTTACAGTGAAAAACAGGCCATTCATCGAAAAAAATTGAAACAGGAAAACAGGAATAACGAATTTTGAATCGAAAACTAGCAGAAAACACAAAGCCATGATCAGATTAAACAACATTCACAAGTCCTATGAAATGGGGAGCAACAGTCTCCATGTTCTCAAAGGCATCGACCTTCAGATTGAACAAGGAGACTTTGTTTCCATCATGGGATCTTCCGGCTCCGGAAAATCAACCTTGCTTAACATTCTGGGAATGCTCGACAACTATGATAAAGGAACTTATCACTTGTCGGGTACATTAATTTCAAACATGTCAGAAAAAAAAGCCGCCAAATACCGCAACGATATGGTTGGTTTTGTTTTTCAGTCGTTTAACCTCATCTCGTTTAAAAACGCCATGGAAAACGTGGCACTCCCTTTATATTACAAGGGAGTTCCGCGCAAAAAGCGCAACCAGATTGCCATGGAATATCTCGAAAAACTGGGACTGAAAGACTGGGCGAACCACATGCCCAACGAAATGTCGGGAGGACAAAAACAACGAGTTGCCATTGCCCGGGCATTGATATCGCAGCCCAAAATTATTCTGGCCGACGAACCAACCGGTGCGCTCGACACAGCCACTTCGTATGAGGTTATGGAAATTCTGAAGGAAATTAATGAAAGCGGAATTACAGTTATCATCGTAACTCACGAACATGATATTGCTGCCATGACCCGCCAGATCATTAGACTGAAAGACGGACGAATCCACGAAATCATCCGGAACGGAGAACTGAAGCAATTCAGAAAAAGCTACATGAAAGAACTGGAAACCGCCTAATTTTCTATCCCATGTTCGATATCGATAAATGGCAGGAAATTCTTGCCACCATCCGAAAAAATAAAATGCGGACTTTCCTCACGGGATTTTCTGTGGCCTGGGGAATTTTCATGCTGATGATTTTACTTGGATCGGGCAACGGGCTGAGCAATGGTGTTGCAGCCAACTTTATGAACGATGCGGTAAATGCCATGTGGATATGGTCTGGAAAAACGACCATTCCTTACGAAGGAATGAAAACCGGCCGCCAGATTCAGTTTTACAATGCCGACCAGGAAATTGTATCCAAAGTTCCGGGGGTTGGTGTTTCCTCGGGCCGCTATTTCATGGGAAACACACGCTACTCTTTCAACAAGGAATCCGGAGAATACACCACCATCACCTGTCATCCTGAATTAAAAGAAGTTGAAAACCTGATCATTGAAGAAGGTCGCTTCATTAACCGGATCGACATCATTCAAAACCGAAAAGTAGTGGTTTTGGGTGCCGATATCAAAAAAGCCTTGTTCAAAGATTCCACGGCTATTGGCGAATATGTGAATGTTAACAACGTGCCGTTTAAAGTGGTAGGAATAAGCACCGAGCCAGGTTCGACCCGCAACCGGAATGCCTATATGCCTGTTTCAACAGCCCAAATGATTTTCAACGGATCAAACCGGCTGCACAATCTGGCTTTGACAATCAATGCCGGAACGTTAGCTGAAAGTCAGGCAGTGGAAGAACAAATCAGAACAGCACTTGCCCGCCAGCATAAATTTGACGCAAAAGATGAAAGTGCTATCGGCCTTTACAACAAGCTGGAAAACTATATCCAAACGATGAAAATCTTTCAGGCTATTAAAATTTTCATCTGGATTATCGGAATAGGCACTTTAATTGCCGGTATCGTTGGCGTTAGCAACATTATGCTGATCGTGGTAAAAGAGCGGACCAAGGAAATCGGTATCCGCAAAGCCATTGGCGCAAGTCCGGCTTCAGTAATTGGCTTGATTTTGCTTGAATCAATCATTATCACCACACTAGCCGGATACATTGGTCTGGTGATGGGAACCGGGTTGATGGAAATGATCAACTATTTTATGATGCAATCGGCCGGAGGATCACCGGAGCAGGGGGAAACGATTTTTCTGAATCCAACGGTTGACTTCAACATTGCCGTATCAGCCACCTTACTTCTCATTGTTGCCGGAGCTATCGCCGGATACATTCCCGCCAAAAGGGCCGCCAGTATTAAACCGATTGTTGCCCTGCGCGACGAATAAAACATTGAGCCATGTTTGATTACGATCTTTGGAACGAAATAATTAGTGCCCTGAAGAAAAATCGTCTTCGGAGCTTCATGACAGCTTTTGGAGTATTTTGGGGTATCTTCATGCTGATTATCATGTCGGGAGCAGGAAAAGCTTTGGAAAACGGAGTACTTGACGGAGTGCGAGCCTTCGCAACCAATTCAGCCTTTTTCTGGACCGAACGGACCAGTGTACCTCATGCCGGATTTCAGCGCGGCCGCCGCTGGAACTATGAAAACAGCGATATGCAATACCTTCGCGAAAATGTGAAAGAAATTGAATACCTCTCTCCTCGGTTATTTGGATACCAGCTAAACGGGAACAATACCATCAGAGGTGAACGAACCGGTGCTTTTAACATTTACGGCGATTACCCCGAGTACTATAAAATTGACCAATGGAGCATTGTTAAAGGACGCTTCATCAACAAAATTGATATTCTGCAGGAACGCAAGGTGTGCAACATTGGCGACCGTGTAGCTGAACTGATGTTCGATAAAGATGAGGACCCAATTGGGCAATACCTCAAAATCAGCGGAGTTTATTTTCAGGTTATCGGGGTTATTCATGCTGAAACCCGGATCAATTTCGGTGGTAAAAAAGAAGAAACGATTATTATTCCGTTTACCACCATGCAAACCGCCTACAACTATGGCGATCAGGTTCATTTCTTTTCAGTTACTTCAAAAAAAGGGACTAAAGTGAGCGAACTCGAAGAAAAATTGAAAAAGATTTTGAAAGATCGTCACAAAATTGCTCCGGAAGATTTGCAAGCCGTGGGATCATTCAATATTGAAAAGGAATTTGTTAAGTTTTCAGCCTTGTTCCTTGGTATTCAGGTGTTAACATGGATAGTTGGTATCGGGACACTGCTTGCCGGAGTAATTGGGGTGAGCAATATCATGCTGGTTATCATCAAGGAACGCACGCAGGAAATTGGAATTCAGCGAGCTATTGGGGCAACGCCAGCCACTATTATCAAGCACATTGTGGCCGAGAGTGTTTTTCTCACGGTTATGGCCGGATATATCGGGCTTTCGTTGGGGGTCGGGCTTCTCGAACTTCTCAATCAAATTCTGCAAAAAGCCAATTCTTCGGGCGACGGAATGTTCTTCCGAAATCCTGAGATAAATCTGACTATGGCTCTTGCAGCACTAGCCGTGCTGGTTGTTTCCGGAATTTTTGCCGGACTTATTCCAGCCAAACGCGCCATCAGTATTAAGCCAATCGATGCTATCCGCGATGAAGGCTAAAATTCAGATCACTGCCATAAAAATATTGAAATCAGAAAACAGAAACATATAAAAAGTTCAGATCATGAAAAAAATTTTTAAAATCTTAGGAATTGTAGTCCTCGTGGGGATTTTCGGAGGAACCATCTATTTCCTCTACACCAAATCAAAGAAAGTACCAGACGTTTATGAAACAAAAAATCCGTTCGTATCCAATGTGGTGCGCAAAACTGTGGCAACCGGATCGGTTGTTCCTCGCAAGGAAATCGACATTGTGCCACAGGTTTCCGGAATTATTGACGAATTGTACATCGTGGCAGGCGACTTTGTCAAAAAAGATCAGGTAATCGCCAAAATCAAGATCATTCCAGATATGGTGAACCTGAATAATGCGGAAAACCGTCTGAATCGCGCCAAACTTACTTTTGAGGATGCCAAGGTGGATTACGAGCGTCAGCAAAAGCTATACGACCAGAAGGTAATTTCGTTTGAAGAGTATAAGAATGCCAAGGTTAGTTACGATGGTGCGCGTGAAGAAATGACTGCCGCCGAAAATAATCTGGATTTAATTAAAAACGGTGTAACAAAAAAGGCACAAACCGCTACTAATACGCTGGTTCGTTCAACTGTAAACGGTATGGTCCTCGATGTTCCGGTTAAAGAGGGTAATTCGGTCATTCAGTCGAATACGTTTAATAACGGAACCACCATTGCAACAGTTGCCGACATGCAGGACATGATTTTCAAGGGTAAGGTAGATGAAACCGAAGTTGGTAAAATCAAGGAAGGCATGAACATTGAGCTTGAAATTGGGGCTATCGATAAGGAAAAGTTCAACGCTATTCTGGAATATATTGCCCCAAAAGGCAAGGAAGAAAACGGGGCCATCCAGTTTGAGATAAAAGCCAATGTGGTACTGAAGGAAGATCAGTTTATCCGTGCAGGATACAGTGCAAACGCCAACATTGTGCTCGAACGCAAGGATAGTGTTTTGGTTATTCCGGAAGGAATGCTGAAGTTTGAAAAAGATTCGTCGTTTGTTGAAGTCGAAACTGCAAGCCCGCAGGTATTCGAAAAGCGCAAGGTTAAAACGGGTATTTCCGACGGAATCAACATTGAAGTTACTGAAGGGTTGACAAAAACAGATAAGGTAAAAGGTGAAAAAATTGACCCGAAAAAGGTAAAGGAAGAAGAAAAGAAAAAGGCATAAGGAACCGCTAGTTTCGACTCCTGAAAACTGATTAGGATTTTGGAACTTTTAAACGGATACTTATATCAATGATAAACAAATTCAAAAAAATAAACGAATGAAACGATTGTACAGCCTTTTAACAGCAATTATCCTGCTTATTGCTTTCACGGGTGCCAAGGCTCAGCAAACCTGGTCGTTGCAGAAGTGTATCGACTACGCCCTGCAAAACAACATTCAGGTAAAACAACAGGCATTAAACTCGAAATACTATAACAATCAGCTCGATCAGGCCAAATTCAACCGACTTCCGAACCTCAACGCAGGTTTTGGTAACAACATGAATTTTGGCCGTACAGTTGGTCCCGACAATACCTACCTCAACATCAATTCCAATTCAACTTCGGGAAATGCAAGTACCAGCATTACACTATGGAATGGTTTTGCCCTGAAGAACTCAATCGGTATGGCTGAAATGGATTTGAAAGCCAGTTTGGAAGAAATGCAGAAAGCGAAAGACGATCTGATGTTGAACATTGCAGCATCGTACCTGGAAATTCTTTTTGCCGAAGAATTGCAAACCGTTTCAGAAGATCTGCTGAAAATTACCCAGCTACAGCTCGATCGCACCGGGAAACTGGTTGATGCTGGCAGCCTGGCCAAAGGAAGCTTGCTTGAGATTGAAGCACAATATGCCCGTGAAGAATTAAATGTGGTAAATGCCCAGAACCGGCTTCAACTGGCCTATCTGGCCCTTTACCAGTTGTTGGAACTGCCTTCGACCGAAAGTTTCAAAATTGAGAAACCACAACTGCCCGAAATTGGAGCAAACCTGAGTTTACTCAATTCGATGGATGTTTTTAAAAATGCTGTTGGGCTGCGTCCTGCGGTAAAAAGCGCTGAGTTTAAACTTGAAAGTGCCCGCAAACAATTATTAGTGGCTAAAGGGAATTTGCTTCCAACAATTTCGTTTAGCGGTAACTATTACAACTTTTACAACAATAAATACGAGATGTTCGATGCCACAACCAATTCCAAAAAATTAATGCCACTTTCAGATCAGCTGAAAAGTAATCCGCGTTACGGTTTGGGTTTGTCACTCAACATCCCGATATTTAACCGTTACCAGGCTCAGACAGGCGTAAACAATGCACAAATTCAGCTCGAAAACACAGAGCTTCAGTTACAAAACACCAAAAACCTTTTGAGAAAAGAAATTGAACAGGCCTATACCAATGCACTGGCTGCTTTCAAGCGCTATGTTGCCAATCAAAAAACTGTAGTTTCTTCGAAAGAAGCATTCCGCTACACCGAAGAAAAATTCAATGTGGGAATGATCAATTCAGTTGAATACAACCAGAGTAAAAATAATCTGACCAAGGCTCAGAGTGATTTACTACAGGCCAAATACGAATATATTTTCAGAACTAAAATTCTGGATTTCTATAACGGGCAACCCATTGAGTTGTAATTGGAAGAACAGCTGCAACTCATAACGCAAGTAATATTAGTTTTACCCATTGGTACTTGTACCTATGGGTTTTTTATTGGTTCATCACAAGTATTTCTCTCTCATTCGTGATGTTCTTAAATCAATTAAATTACCTTTGCACGACAACCATTATTAATCCAAAATGGACGATTATCATTCGGAAAAGTTAATTCAGTTATTAATCCGGTAAAGCAGAGCGGATCATAGTCTCTGTTTGCCGTAAAACGGAGATTCTATGATTACTTATTGGGAAACCGGAACTTCCTTTACCCGTTTGAACGAATACCAGCCCAACTGCTGGATAAACTCACAAGAGCTTACCAACGAAGAAGTTGAACTGATCATCAACGAATACAATGTTCCCCGTGATTTTATCATGGACGTTTTAGACACCGACGAACGTTCGCGTATGGAAATTGAAGAAGATCAAACGCTGATTATTCTTCGCGTTCCGCTTAACACACAAAACAATGGTATTCCATTCATTACTGTACCATTGGGCATTGTTCTTTCAAACCACCATATAATAACCATCTGCTCGAAGCG
The DNA here is from genome assembly GCA_964422425.1 of uncultured Odoribacter sp. Lineage (GTDB taxonomy): Bacteria > Bacteroidota > Bacteroidia > Bacteroidales > Prolixibacteraceae > Aquipluma. Next base: position 17,806 of record CAYRBM010000051.1, on the reverse strand, counting down.
TACCGAAATAATACCAGCCTTATTCAAAGCGGTTAACGACAATAAAATAACCATTCATAACCGCTTCGATTATGTCCTGCGAATTTTTCTGATTTCAGCGGTTTGGTTTCTGCAGTTTCTGAAAGAGATAAATGTGCAAACTGCACTCATCGAAAAAGACCTTGAGAATGCCACTAAAAATAAAGAATTGCACCGCCTGCTCCGGATGGAAAAATGCCTGGTTTTCTTCATAACATCCCTAAAATCAAATGAAATGGCGCTGGCCAAAATGCGGGCAAGCCGAAACATGCAGGGAATTGAGCACGATGAAGATCTACTCGAAGATGTGCTTATTGAAACGAAACAGGCGTTGGAAATGGCAAATATTTACAGTGATATTCAGGCGGGAATGATGGACGCATTTGCATCGGTTATTTCGAATAACCTGAACGTCATCATGAAGCAGCTGACTTCGGTTACGATTATCCTGATGATTCCGACATTGGTAGCCAGTTTATACGGAATGAATGTACCAAATCATTTTGAAGGCAACTCGTTTGCCTTTGGCTATGTGATTGCCATTTCAGTTATTCTGTCGCTTGTTGGAGTTTTCCTTTTTAAATGGAAAAACTGGTTCTAATTTTCCTCCAGAAAATACTAAAACACGATACTACCACAGTTTTGGCAATTGCCACTTGAATTGCAAAAGAATAACAGCTACCACAAGTAAATAGAGAAATACTTCACCCCAGGTCTGGCGCTTCATAAAAATCAGGTAGTTCGAAATGAGGTAAGTAAGCGGGATGGCTAAAATGATAATAATTTCCTGCGAAACAGCCGGAACGGTTAATATGAGAACAACAGATATGAGGAAGATCCAGAATAAAGACTTAAAAAACCTCCGCGAGCTGATTTTCTTCCCATCGTATTGACTCAGCAGGAAAACGCTTCCGAATAAGGTAAGCAAAACCAGGTAGCCGACATAAATCTGAACAGGAAGATTACCCCAGAGAAAAGTTTGCTTCAACGTAAAATTTGTTTCAAGCAGCCGAATGATCACATCAGTTTGACTGGTTGCCATGTAGAAACCCAAAGCGCCAGCCCATGGCAAAGCAAAACCCAGTGTGGTCAGGATATACTCGCGCCAGTTAACTTTAGGTTTTACGATGAGAAAACCGATCCAAAGCCAGGGAAAGAAAAACGCCAGATTCAGGTAAAAAAGCGAACCAATGGAAAGGAAAATGCCAGCATCAAACGCATTGGAATGGATAACTTCCTTTTCGTACGAATTAAATATGCGGTCGATCGTCAATATCAGGAATAACGTCGCCGGATAAACCGGGTGCAGTGCATGAAGGTCGCTGACTCCACTGGTAATCAGAATATAGAGGCTCGGTGGTAAAAAAGTCCTTCCACGAATAAAAGAATACTGAACATTCAATTTCAGAATCAGAAAGGCAATCAGAATCATAAAAACCAAAGCGACAATGTGACTTGCAACCGGATTCGCACCAACCAGGTACTGAAATGGCTGATATAGCAACATTTGATCCTCGCCTTCAAAAAACTGATATGTGGCAGGATTCATAAATGATCTGACCCATAATGCAATGGCAATAAACGGGATCAGTAAAAAATGATAGGTATGATTCGATTTTAACGCTTTCAGCAACATGCTCGAGGCAATTTTCAGTATTAATCTTTAAATACGAGCTCTAAAAAATGAACGGAATAACTGATTTTTAAAGATCAAACCCAAGATCTTTCCTGAAATACATCCCTTCAAAACTAATTTTCTGTGCACTACTGTAAGAGCAATTCAGGGCTTCTTTCATGTTACTTCCGTATGAACTAACGGCCAATACCCGACCTCCGTCGGTACAAACATTTCCATCTTTTAACCTGGTTCCGGCATGAAAAACAAGACTGTTTTCCACTTTTTCAAGTCCGGCAATCACCTTCCCTTTCTCATACGAACCGGGATATCCCCCCGAAACCATCATGACAGCCACAGCCGACCGTTCATCAATCTCAATGGTTTTTTCTGCCATTGTGCCTTCAGCAGCACCAATTAAAAGATCGACAAAGTCGGATTTGATGCGCAACATAACCGCTTCTGTTTCCGGGTCGCCCATGCGCACATTGTATTCAATCACATACGGATCGCCTCCGCAATTGATTAAACCGAAAAAAATAAACCCGTTGTATGGAATGTTGTCATTTCTTAACCCGTCAACAGTTGGCTTGATGATCCGATCTTCAACTTTCGACATAAACTCATCGTTCGCAAACGGAACAGGCGAAATAGCCCCCATTCCACCGGTATTTAATCCGGTATCGCCTTCACCAATGCGCTTATAATCCTTGGCTACTGGGAGTATTCGGTAATCCTTTCCATCAGTTATTGCAAATACCGAACATTCAATTCCACTCAAAAACTCTTCAATAACAACTTTTCGGCTGGCTTCACCAAATTGTCCTTCAAGCATTTCTTTCAGCGACTCTTCTGCTTCCAACCGGTCATTGATGATCAGCACACCTTTCCCGGCTGCCAACCCGTCTGCTTTAAGCACATAAGGAGCTTTCATCGTCTTCAGAAATGCCAGTCCCTCCTCAAGATTCTCTGCTGTTACTGCTAAATATCCGGCTGTAGGAATGTGATGACGCATCATAAATTCCTTGGCAAAATCTTTACTCCCTTCAAGTTGCGCTCCCAGTTTGTGCGGGCCTACAAACCGAATGCTCTTTAATTGCTCGTCGGCGCTGAAAAAGTCATGCAACCCTTCACACAATGGTACCTCGGGTCCAACAACAACCAAATTGATCTGATTTTCGATTACGGCCGTTTTCAGGCCGTTAAAGTCGGAAACGTCAACTGGCAAATTGGTTCCAACGAGCGATGTTCCGGCGTTTCCCGGAGCTATGAAAATTTGGTCCACCTGAGCCGACTGGCTAATCTTCCATGCCATCGCATGTTCTCTTCCTCCTGAACCAACAATTAAAACATTCATCATCTTCATTAAATTTTGACAGGCAGAAGTCGCCTTACTGCCTGTTATTGCATTTTGTATATGGAATCGCCTTAAAACTATAACCCTGCTCTTTCATCCAGGTAATTGCGGCGGGCAGAGCTTCCTTCAGATTTCGCTTAGCCTTTATCGAATCATGAAACGTTATGATTGACCCCGGACGCACATATTCGGTTACATTTCTGAGAACTTCGGCAGGACTAAACCGCGAATCGTAATCACATGAAATTAAGTCCCACATAATAATCCGATATTGTGTTTTCAGAACATTGTATTGTGCTCTTTTCATCCATCCGTGAGGTGGCCTGAATAAATCAGATTCAATAAACCCGGCAGCTTTGCCAATATTCGCAAAGTACTCCGAATTACCTTTTTTCAGTCCTTGCCAATGGTTGTAAGTATGATTTCCGACCGAATGACCACCGGCAATTATTTGCCGGAATATTTCGGGGTATCTCATCACATTTTCGCCAACACAAAAGAACGTTGCAGGCACATTTTCCTTCTCCAGTAAATCGAGAACCCACGGTGTTACTTCAGGAATTGGCCCATCGTCAAAGGTCAGGTAAACGACCCGGTCAGTTTCATCAAATCTCCAAACAGCTTCACGGAAAAGAGAAGTGAAAAAACCGGGAAGACGTACCCTCGGATCAAAACGCCTCATTACTTCAATGAACTGTATCTTTCAAGATAACTGTTAAACTCTGTCGAAATCTCTTTTAGCATTTCGGGTTGATTGTTCCGGCTGCAGATCATGCTCATTTCGCGCATGAAATAAAGGATTCGCTGAATTTCATTATCAACCGAATTACGGATTGGCCTTTTCAGCTTGAAGAAATAATCGAGCTGTTCCCTGTAACTGGCCATGATCGTATTGATGATTTCTTTCCCTTTAACGGCCTGACCTGCTTTGAAATAGGTCTCCGACATCATCATGGAGAAATAGTTGTATGGGACCGTTTTATGTGGAATCAACTCTACGCAGCGATCGAGAACCTTAATAGCCTTGTCATTCTGGCCCTCTTCAACCAGGGTTTCTGCCAGACGATTGAATGTGTTTCGGATGTTCATCATCATCCGGCTGTTGTTTTCATCGATGTAAACATCCGGACGTTCCATGTTCCCCCATTTAAATTCTTCCATCACTTTGTTGTACATCACCTTTGAATCAACACGCCCCATATCAAGACCATCGGACGAAGGAGATTTAACTGGAACCAATTTGTAGGCCAGCCCTTCGAGCTGGAAGTAATCCTGAAGGTTCAGATATTTTTCACGTCCAATCGTAATGGCAAAGTAAATAGGACGAACCCAATTATTTGTGGCAATCATATCGAGTACCATCAGTTCGTCTTTTGTGATGTAATGACGACTGCCAAAATCGATGAATAAAGTATCCACAATCTGATCGTAAACCGACGGATCGACTACCTTATTTTTGATAACAGCCTCTTTATCAACAACCATAAACAATTTTTTCGATGGAATGTAAGCCGCTCCATCTGCCTGTTCCAGCTTAGTCCGCGGATTTTCGTCCTTCACAAAGTCAATAGCCTTTTTCAATTCAACCGAACCTTTCAAACGAGGGTCTTCCATCAGATAAACGATATCTCGTTTCCCCTGAACATATAAATCATGAGTAAAACTGATGGGCAACGGCTCCGATTCGTAGGCCTTGCTCTTCATTTGATCAATATACCAATCGGTCTGGAAATAGCTCAGGTTACAAACTCTCACGTCGCGACGCACCCCTTCAACTTCCTGATTATACCACAATGGGAAAGTATCGTTATCACCATTGGTAAAGATGACAGCATTCGGGGAACAGGTCTTCAGGTAATTGGCTCCAAAATCGCGGGCCGTGTAACGGTTCGACCGGTCGTGATCGTCCCAGTTTTCAGCAGCCATAATAACCGGGACAAGCAATAAAGCCAATCCGCCTGCAACTCCGGCACTTGTTGTTTCGGGAAGGTATTTTTTAAGCCCTTCGTAAAGAGATAAAACACCGATTCCGATCCATATTGTGAAAGCGTAGAAAGAACCAGCATAAGCATAATCGCGTTCGCGCGGTTGCAATGGGTATTGATTGAGGTAAATTACGATCGCCAGACCCGTCATAAAGAACAACAGAAAAACAGTCCAGAGGTTTTGCTTCCCTTCTTTACCCTTATTATACATGTATATAATACCGATGATACCGAGTATGAATGGCAACAGATAATAGGCGTTTCGCCCTTTGTTTTTAAATTCAGAGGGGAGGTTCTTCTGATCTCCAAGCCGAATGGCATCCACCGCATTGATTCCGGTAATCCAGTTCCCGTTTGTAACCTCGCCATGTCCCTGAATGTCGTTCTGACGACCAGAAAAATTCCACATGAAATAACGGAAATACATGTGTCCTACCTGATAGCGGAAAAAGAAGGTAAGGTTTTCACCAAATGTAGGAACCTGAATAGTTTTGGTTTGCCCTTCTTCATCAGTAACCTGAACTTTACGCCCTTTAATGCCAGCCCATTGCTTGTATGCATCTACATGCCCCTCTTCACGGCTGTACATGCGAGGGAAAATGGTACTGAGATCAGAGTCGAATACTGGCTTTTCGCGCATATCGGCTACCACATATTTCCCATTTTTCTGGATATAGTATGGCTTATCATCTTCATACTTATCGAGAGGGGTATTGTAATACTGACCAAAAACCAGCGGCCGGTCGCCATATTGTTCACGGTTGAGGTAGCCAAGCAGAGAGAATACATTATCAGGACTATTTTGATCCATTGGAGGATTGGCTGATGACCGAATGACAATCATGGCAAAAGAAGAGTAGCCAATCACAATCACCACGAAGCTTAACAAAACAGTATTCCAGAGAACCAGTTTTTTACGCACAGTATATAAAATGCCATAGACTACCGCAGCAATCAGTAAAATGGCATAAATAATAACTCCGGTGTTGAAAGGTAATCCCATTCCATTCACAAACATCAGTTCAAACCAGGTTGCAACTGTGATAATACCCGGAATAACCACGTACATTACTACTCCCAAAATCAGGAAAGAAATGAGCAAGCTAAGCAATATCCCATTTCGGGTAACTTTATATTTCCGGAAATAATAAACAAATACTATCGCAGGAATTGCCAGCAGGTTCAACAGGTGAACTCCGATAGAAAGCCCCATCAAATAGGCAATAAGTATAATCCAGCGGTTAGCAAACGGTTCGTCAGCCGAGTTTTCCCATTTCAGGATGGCCCAGAAAACCAACGCTGTAAACAGGGAGGATGACGCATAAACTTCACCTTCAACGGCCGAAAACCAAAAAGTGTCGGAAAATGTATAAGCCAAAGCTCCAACCACTCCGCTACTTAAAATTGCAATTGTTTGTCCAAGGGTATATTCCCCTTCAGGTTTTACTAATTTTTGAGCCAGGTGAGTAATAGTCCAGAAAAGGAACAGGATGGTAAACGCGCTGGCAAGTCCAGATAAAGCATTGATCATAAGGGCCGCATTCGACGGACTTCCGCCAAACAGGGTAAAAAACCGGCCAAGGATCATGAAAAAAGGAGCACCCGGAGGATGTCCAACTTCAAGCTTATAGGATGTGGTTATGAACTCTCCGCAATCCCAAAAACTTGCGGTAGGCTCAAGTGTCATCAAATAGGTAACCGCTGCAACCAGAAAGGTAAGCCAGCCAACAAGAATGTTTAGTTGTTTGAAGTTTTTCATTTATCGGACTTTTAAACGGTTGCGAAGATAGCACAAACTTTCTATTCGGGGGTAAAGCATTTTGAATTTTATTCGACTTTGTGCGGTGTTTCAGCCAGTTGGATGCCTGAAAAACCAGCTCCAAATCGAATCAAACTGAAACAAATCTGTTGCTTAGTTGCGAAGAATCATCGGGTTTGAACAAAACAGAACCTAAGAAAGCATTTCTGAAGTTCGAATGCGGGAATAATGAAGATCATTTCGATAAAGTAGAACTAAACTCCGGAGGGTAGGAATCTGGTCAGGAATCTTAAATTGAACTCAGAATATTTATACCATGGAATCATTTTTTAAGAAAAACCGCCAAAGTTTACTGGCCCATTTTTCTCCTGAATAATCGATACCAATGCGTTTGGATGTCAGGATTTCGGAAACAGGATCTCCGTCCTCCACCCAAATTCGCGGGGAATCGCCCAGATTCTCACCATAAAATGACCTGTCGAGCTGAAGTTCACGGCCAACCCGGCCGGGTCCGGGAAAACCATCAATTCCGCGAATCAAAACGGCTGATGCATCATTTTCTGTTCCGGTTACCAGGTTCAGAAGCCAATATTGCCCATAAATGAAATAAACATATACCCTTCCCCCAGAACCAAACATGACTTCTGTTCGTGGTGTCCGACCTTTACTGGCGTGGCACGCAAGGTCATCAACACCTTTGTATGCTTCAGTTTCGGTGATCCGATACCTTGCAATTCGTCCATTATCGAATTGGCGAACGATAATTTTCCCCAACAGAGCCGGGGCAACTTCCAAAACATCGCGCAAATAAAAATCAAGAGGTAGTCGGTCTCCCATAATTCATGATTCATTTGTCAGATCAAAACATCAAATTATTCCGCCATTCCCTTATTTGTACCAAGGTGCTTCTCGTATTTCGAATACAAAAAAAGCGGATATAAGAAGGAGAAAAATGAAATGGCATCATGGTTATTCAGAGTATCCTCGTTTAAAAACGAAATAACCACGATCAGCAAAAAGACCAGGAGCAGAAAACTTCTTGTTTTTTGTTCCATAAACACAGGCAAAATAAGAGCAGTGCAAATGAAGATTAATCCGACAAGGCCAAAATCAATCCAGTAGCTCAGAAACATGTTATGCGAACGCTGTCGGTATTGATCTCCCTGAAAAAACGGATTTTTGTCATATTCTTCCTGATAAGCCTCATAATACCCGCCGGTTCCATGCCCAAACCAAAAACGTTGTCCGATAATTCTGAATGCCATTTTATAATATTCCAATCGCTGGGTAACCGAGTGTCCTGATGGATTGCCTCCTTTCCGATACACATCAAGCTCCCATATTACCTGGTAAATCCTGACATAAATGTTGGATGCTCCGTCAAACCGATAATTGGTCATTCCTCTTTCAATATTTCGAATATCATTGTCGGTTAATTTCTCAACGCCTTCAGCATCTTTGCGGTATCCCTTTGAAGTCAGGTATCTAATTAAAACAAAGCGGTTAAATCCTGATGGTGAAATACTATCGTATGGCAAACTACTGCGCTGGTTCCAGGCTTCACGAATCTCTGCTTCGTTTAGAAATAAATAAATGAAGTTACCATTCTCCAGTTCCTTATTTTTCAGATCATGGTCGTAGTGATTACCCTTTTTTGTCCGTTCCATTGTAATATTTTCAGGAACAGAAGTTGGATAAAACAATTGGGAGACATATATTAGATAGCCAACCGGCAGCATGATGCAGGAAAGGAAAATACTTAGGAAGACTACCCGCCATGCTGACTTTTTGATTCGGATAATCTGAGCGGCTGCAATTACAGCCAGCACAATTACAAAGACTACCCATCCAGTTAACGACCTCAAAATGAAAAGAAAAATGATCAGCCAAATAATTGCAGCGGCAAGCAAAAGCTTTTCGGTGAATTTTGTCCGGTCAGCTTGTATAAAGTACCATCCAAGAGAAAAAATGCTAATGTTTATTAATAATGCAAACCGAATGTGCGAAATAAAAAGGGATATTTCTCTCAAATTCTGAATTTGCTTTCCTGAAAACCCAAGTAACACCCACATACTGCAAAACGAAGCTACAATTACAGCAGCAGAAAACACATAAATAATACGTTTTACCTGTGTTGAATTGAACGATGGAGAGGTTCCGATTACAAGCGGAAGTACCAGCAAGGGTAATTGAATCTTTAAGTCATGCAATCCCCATTTCAGACTGTTCGTCCAAAGTAATCCGATTAAATAGACTCCAAATACCGCAATGAATAGGATAATCGATTTCCGCTCCTTCAGCAATTGTATCTTGCGTATAAATTGACCTTCGATAAGCCAATTCAGCATCAGAAAGCCTGTGGTGATGCTCATTAAAGCTTTTGATAACGGCAAACTGACTGCCATTATCAGCATCAGCCCAAAATAGATTTGAAAAAATTGAGGTATATATTTTCGCGGCAAAACCGTCATTTCATCAATTTTGAAGTAATCCCGCAAAGCTAAACGAAAAAACCCCTGATTCATTGTTTATCGGCTGAACAATCTTTTGAGGCTGACGAATTGGATTACACTTTGAAAATCTTTGCGTTAATTTTAAAAAAACCTCACTGGAGGTGTTTGCATATTTGAAAAAAGAAAATACTTTTGCAGTCCCGATTATTGTCCGTACTTGCAGTTCTTGTAAACAACTGAAAATGTTAGGTGTGCAGAAGTTATTAACGATTCCGGGTTGATAAGTTTAGCACACAAAAACGGTTGAATTTTAATTTATTGCGAGTTAGTGTCTAATTTATTAAAAAAAAGCAAGTGGATACACTAAGTTACAAAACCGTTTCAGCAAACAAAGCTACGGTAACCAAAGAGTGGGTTTTGGTTGATGCCACTGATGTGGTTCTCGGACGTTTGGCCAGTAAAGTTGCTAAAATTCTGAGAGGTAAAAACAAACCAAGCTATACCCCTCATGTTGATTGCGGTGATAACGTGATTATCATCAACGCAGAGAAAGTTCGCCTGACAGGAAATAAACTGAACGACAAGATTTATCTGAGTTATTCAGGTTTTCCGGGTGGACAAAGAAAACAGACACCTGCCGAGTTGTTAAGTAAATATCCGGAACGACTGGTTGAAAAAGCAGTTAAAGGTATGTTGCCTAAAAACCGTTTGGGAAGCAAAATCTATGGAAACCTGAGGGTTTATGTTGGTGCCAGTCACGAACAGGAAGCTCAGAACCCAAAAGTAATTGATTTAAATACAATTAAATAGTAACTAATGGAAGTAGTAAACGCGTTAGGTCGCAGGAAATCTGCAGTTGCCCGGGTTTATGTAAGCGAAGGCAAAGGAAAGATCACTATTAACGACAGAGATCTGAAAGATTATTTCACCACCGGAATCCTGCAATATGTTGTTATGCAACCGTTGAATCTTTTAGGCGTTGCTGGTCAGTACGATATCAATGTAAACCTCGATGGTGGCGGTATCACCGGACAGGCCGAAGCATTGCGCTTAGGTATTTCTCGTGCACTGATCGAAATCAATCCGGAATCAAGAACCACGCTGAAACATGCCGGTTTCCTGACCAGGGATCCTCGTGAAGTGGAACGTAAAAAACCAGGACAGCCAAAAGCACGCAAAAGATTCCAGTTCTCAAAACGTTAATATTTTTAATACAAAAATATTCTGCTTTGGATCTAAACTGTTCAGACTCCCGTCCTCTGTGGGACAGGGACTACTTAGCAGTTGCTTTTCAAGGGATTATTTTTTAAAAAAGTAAAAAGATGCCAAGAACAAATTTTCAAGAATTATTGGATGCAGGCGTTCACTTTGGACACCTGAGAAGAAAGTGGAACCCCAATATGGCTCCGTACATTTTCATGGAGAAAAACGGAATCCACATCATTGATCTTCAAAAAACAATCGTCAAAATTGACGATGCCGCCAATGCAATCAAACAAATTGCCAAATCAGGCCGCAAAATTTTATTCGTAGCTACCAAAAAACAAGCAAAAGACATTGTTGCAGAGCTCGTAGGTGGCGTTAATATGCCTTACGTTGTTGAACGCTGGCCCGGTGGTATGCTTACCAACTTTCCAACTATCCGGAAAGCCGTTAAGAAAATGATTTCCATCGACAAAATGACCAGAGACAGCGCCTGGGATAACCTTTCGAAACGTGAAAAACTGCAGATCAGCCGTCAGCGTGCCAAACTCGAAAAAATGCTCGGTAGTATTGCCGATCTTACCCGTTTGCCCGCAGCCCTTTTCGTAGTTGACGTATTAAAGGAAAAAATTGCTGTTCGCGAAGCACAACGTCTTGGAATTCCGGTATTCGCCATGGTTGATACCAATTCTGATCCGGAAGGAATTGATTTTGTAATTCCTGCCAACGACGATGCATCTCAGTCAATCAACCTGATTGTGAAAGCAATGACAGATGCGATTCGTGAAGGACTTTCTGAACGCAAAGTTGAACGCGAAAAAGAAGGTGACGAAAAAGAAACTAAAGTAAAAAGTAAAAAAGCAAAAGTTGCTGACGACTATGATTCAGCCGATCTCGAAGAAGATTTGGATGACGAAGATTTAGACGAAGAAGATCTTGATGAAGAAGATCTTGATGAAGAAATTGATGAATAATCGTTCAACAACTTATTAAATAGAATACAATATGGAAATTAGTGCAGCAGATGTAATGAAGTTGCGTAAAGCAACCGGTGCAGGAATGATGGATTGTAAAGTTGCTTTGGCTGATGCCGAAGGTGATTTTAACCGTGCCGTTGACATTATCCGCGAAAAAGGAAAACTGGTTGCCAGCAAACGTGCCGATCGCGAAGCTCATGAAGGCGTTGTTTTGGCTAAAGTTGCAGCTTCCGGGAAATCAGGTTCAATCCTTGTATTGAATTGCGAAACCGACTTCGTTGCAAAAAATGAAGCATTTGTTGCTTTCGCAGAACGTATCCTCGATTTGGCTATTGCCAACAATGCAGCAACTCTCGACGAAGTAAAAGCATTGACCCTCGACGGCCGAACTGTTGAAAACCACGTCATCGAACAAACAGGTGTAATTGGCGAAAAACTTGATTTGCCATACTACGCTAAAATTGATGCAGAAACTGTAGTAGCCTACATTCACCCGGGAAATAAATTATCAACTCTTGTTGGGTTCAACGTAGCAGGCATTGAAGCACAGGTAGCAAAAGATGTTGCCATGCAGGTTGCCGCCATGAATCCGGTTTCGGTTGATAAGAGCGACGTTCCGGCTGAAGTAGTTGCTAAAGAACTCGAAATTGCCAAGGAAAAATTCCGTCAGGAAGGAAAACCAGAAGCAATGCTCGATAAAATTGCACAAGGCGCTTTGGAAAAATTCTTTAAAGAAAGTACCCTGTTGAATCAGGCATTCATTAAAGAAAACAAACAAACTGTAGCCGAGTTCCTGAAAAGTCAGAACAAAGAACTGACTGTAACCGGTTTCTTCCGATACAATTTGGCTGACTAGTCAATGCCAATCTCCTATACAAAGCCTTTCGGTTCCGCCGAAGGGCTTTTTTATTTCTAATTGCCACCACTTTGGGTTAAAATTAAATATAAAAATCCTTCAGATCCCTATCTTTGCTCTGAACCTAAAACTGAGATTATGCCCACTACAGCTTTTCGCGAGATGAAACCTTTTTCGCAATTCATGTTTGCCATATTTGTGATGGTAGCCTCTGTATTAATATTCGCTGTGGCAGCTACTTTTATAGCTATACCTTTTTTCGGAATTGATAGTTTACTGAGCAGCGTTTCACCTGCAAACGGAAGCTCAACTGAGAATATCAATTTTCTGAAATATTTTCAGGTTGTCCAATCCGTTGGACTATTTGTAGTTCCGCCATTTATTATCGGCTACCTATATCACGGAAAAATCAGTAATTATTTATTCATTGACCGAACTGCAAGTTGGCAGGCCTATGTACTTTCAGCAGTAGCCTTGCTGGCCGCCCTGCCGTTTATCAACTTCATCGGAGAGATTAATAAGCAAATGCAATTACCTGAATCGCTTGCAGGTATTGAAAACTGGATGCGAAATATGGAAGACGCAGCCGAATTGATGGTTAAAAAATTCATGAAAGTTGATACCATTTCGGGCTTACTCTTTAATATTTTCATGATTGGAATGTTACCGGCTCTGGGAGAAGAACTGATGTTCCGTGGTGTATTTCAGCGCATCTTCACGGCCTGGACACGAAATTATCATTGGGGAATCTGGATAACCGCATTTCTTTTCAGTGCAATGCACATGCAGTTTTATGGCTTTATTCCCCGAATGGTGCTTGGTGCCATGTTTGGCTACTTATTGGTTTGGACTGGAACCATGTGGGTGCCTATTGTAGCCCATCTGGTCAACAATACTATGGGAGTGATTGGCTACTTCCTGATCAATAAAGGAGTAATAACCGAAGATGTGGAAGAAATTGGAGTCGGTTCAGACCAAATTTTACTAATGATCGGCAGTTTAATCGCAACCGGCTTTTTACTGTTGCTGATTTACCAACGCGATCAGTTTAAACTAAAAATGCCCGTGAATCAGAACGACTCACAGGCACCTCGAATTGATTGATTTTTATTATGAAAAAACAATACTCTGCTGAAGGCTTTCCACTTCCATCTTTTTCTGTTCAGAAGCTCTAAATACGTAAACAATTCCATACTGCGAGGCCTTTTCCCGCCTTTCATCATCTGATAAATGCTGCAAGGAATCTTCCACTTCATTCCACATTGTCTGAATCAATTGATCGGCCTGTTCACGCAGTTCAGCTACCCGTATGGATGCCCGGTTAGTAATATTCTGAAGCATTTTCTGATGACGATAAGCCTCTTTAAATTCTTCAAAATGAACCTTAACCAAGGCAATTGATGGGCTATATATTGGGCTTCCGCCTTTTGCTATTCTCTTTTGCTCACCTTCAATTACCCTTTCTCCCCAGGTTAATACATTTGCTTCCAAATTCAATGGAGGCGTCGCCTTCGAATTTATATCCAACCCGTAATACTCAATTACCTCTGGTTTTAACTCTCCCCGAAGAATCGCAAAATTTACAACCTGAAGAAAATGAGAAATGTACAATTTAGCTTTTCTGAATATTTCGCCATACTCCTTTGAACGATCGAACTGATTTTGTTTGGAGAGATTTAATTGACGTATTGCTCCAAGAAAATGGGGATAAAAAGTTTGTAAATTCTCCAGGGTTTGCTGGCTAAATGCAAGATTTTTCAATGCAGTTCTCTTACCAAGTTCCAGTCCGGCTTCAATAGCTCGAAGCCTGGCCACATCAGTATTCGGTAATCTTCGGTATGGCATAAATTGGATTTTAGGTACACTATTGCGAATATACAAATAAGCCATTCACTATCCCGATCTTCGCCTCAGAACTAATCAACAGCAAATTGTTCAAAAAGTGATTTATATTATTGAATTTCAATGATATGATGATAATTTTATCTGGATTATTAACAGCCGGATGCTCATAAACTAGCCTAGTTTAGGCTGAAATAACACAAATTATTGAGCCTCAACAATAAAATGTGCGAATATTTTCTGTATTCATTTAACCGGAGTCATCATGCACGGATGCCTGAAATTGAGACAACTGTGTCATCTTCACGGAACAAATCGCTTTCTAAATCAAATTCAACTTACACACTTTTTCTTGTAATGAATATAAGACATGAACGACCAATTCTTAAAACATAAAATCAATCCCAGATGAAAACAAAATTGACGATCGTTTCTTTCCTGATTTTTCTTGTTGTAGTTAACACAAACACTTTCGCCGGAAAATTACTGCGGCTGAACCTTCAGAAAGGAACTACTTACGAAATGGCCATGACTGCCGCCAACCAGATTGATCAGGAAATGATGGGGCAGAAAATGAAAATTGATCAGAAGATGGAAATGGTATTTTCGTACAAAGTGCTTGATGTTTTGTCGGATCAAAAATTCGTAGTTGAATATTCATTTCAGAAAATGAAGATCGACATGAATATGAATGGTCAGGAGATGAAAATGAGTACTGAAAGCACCGATAATAACCCAACTGATGCAGGTCTCAAAGAATTGCTATCCCTTAAACTGATCATGACAGCTAATCAAATGGGGCAGGTTGAAAAGGTGGAAGGACTAAATGAATACGCACAAAAACTTTCAGGAAACAGGCAACTTTCGCAGGCCATGCAAATGTTTACCAGTGAAGAGAACTTTAAAAACTATTTTGCCCAAACATTTAATTATTTTCCTGAAAAGGAAGTTTCGGTGGGCGACCAGTGGAAGACATCGGTAAAAGTGCCTACCCTTATGAATACAGTGATTGAAATGGTTTACGCAGTTACTGCTATTGAGAAGGATATGGTTTATCTCGACTTCTTGTCGAACGTTGATACAAACTCACAGATTGAGCAGATGGGCATGAAAATGGATGTGAAAATGGCTGGAAAGCAAAGCGGTAAAATGATAATCAATGCTGCCGATGGCTGGTTGACCGGTTCTGATTTGACCCAAAAGTTCGATATGAATATGAAAATGAAGAATCCGCAAACCGGCGAAGATATGATGATCCCGATGGTAATCAATTCGGTGGTGAATATCGTGGTAGTTAAAAAATAACAACCGTTTCCTGATACGACAAAAAGCCCAGAAGAACTTAATCTCCGGGGCTTTTTTTTGGGTATGGCGGTTTTTAACTGCCAATATCAAATTGCGAATAAAATTCGCGACACCTTAATCTTTCAGCTTGGCGCTTAAGAATTCGCGGTTCAGGCGGGCGATGTTCGAGAGCGAAATGTTTTTTGGACATTCCACTTCGCAGGCGCCGGTGTTGGTACAGTTACCAAAGCCCAGTTCGTCCATTTTGGCTACCATTGCTTTGGCGCGACGGGCGCCTTCAACACGGCCTTGCGGCAATAAAGCCAGGTGGCTTACTTTTGCTGAAACGAACAACATGGCCGATCCGTTTTTACAAGCAGCAACGCAGGCGCCACAACCAATACACGAGGCCGAATCCATTGCTTCGTCGGCATCAACCTTCGGGATTGGAATGCAGTTGGCATCGGGAACACCACCTGTATTTACTGATACGTAACCTCCGGCAGCAATAATCTGATCGAAAGCATTGCGGTTAACGATCAAGTCTTTGATTACAGGGAACGCTGCCGAACGCCAAGGCTCGATGGTAACAGTCTGGCCATCTTTGAATTTGCGCATGTGTAACTGGCAGGTGGTTACATCGTCATCCGGTCCGTGCGGGCGACCGTTGATGTACAGCGAACACATTCCGCAGATCCCTTCGCGGCAGTCGTGGTCGAATGCAACCGGTTCCTTGTTTTCGGCAATCAACTGTTCGTTCAAAATGTCCATCATTTCGAGGAAAGAGCTGTCGGTCGAAACTTTTTCAACCTTGTAGGTTTCGAAACGGCCTTTCTCTTTGGGACCGTTCTGACGCCAAACCTTAAGCGTAAGATTTATTGTTTTTTCCATGATTGATCTCCTTTAAAAGCCATTATTTGTAGTTTCTCTGAACCATTTTCACTGTTTCGTAAACCAGTTCTTCCTTGTGAAGTTCGGGTTCAGCGTTTTCGCCTTTGTATTCCCAGCACGAAACGTAGGCAAATTTATCGTCCTGACGGAGTGCTTCGCCATCTTCAGTCTGGTATTCTTCGCGGAAGTGTCCGCCGCACGATTCTTCGCGGTTCAGAGCATCGCGGGCCATCAGGTCGCCAATCTCAATGAAATCGGCCAAACGGCTAGCTTTTTCAAGTTCGATGTTCATTCCGGTTGTATTTCCGGGGATGCGAACATTGCTCCAGAATTCTTTTTTGATTTCGGCAATGCGCTGGATGGCGTGTTCCAAACTTTCTTTGGTACGGCCCATTCCAACGAAATCCCACATTGTCAAGCCCAATTCTTTGTGAATGCTGTCAACCGAACGTTTCCCTTTGATGTTCATCAGTTTTTCGAAACGGGCTTTTACAGCCTTTTCGGCTTCTACGAATTCAGGTTCGTTGCCGGTCATGCGCGGTGTGCGGATATCATCGGCCAAATAATTCTGGATAGTGTATGGCAATACAAAATATCCGTCGGCCAAACCCTGCATCAAGGCCGAGGCACCCAATCGGTTGGCGCCGTGATCGGAGAAGTTGGCTTCGCCGGCAGCGAACAAGCCCGGAATGGTCGTTTGCAATTCATAATCCACCCAGATTCCACCCATCGTGTAATGGATTGCCGGATAAATCATCATCGGGGTTTCGTATGGATTTTCGTCAACGATTTTTTCATACATCTGGAAGAGGTTTCCGTAGCGCTCTTCAATTACTTTTTGGCCCAAACGTTCGATCGACGATTTGAAATCGAGGTACACAGCCAATCCGGTTGCACCTACTCCAAAACCGGCATCGCAGCGTTCTTTGGCAGCACGCGAAGCCACGTCGCGTGGCACCAGGTTTCCAAAAGCAGGGTAACGACGCTCGAGGTAGTAATCGCGGTTTTCCTCAGCAATCTGCGTAGGTTTTAATTTTCCGGCACGAATGGCTTCGGCATCTTCTTTTTTCTTCGGAACCCAGATACGACCGTCGTTCCGGAGCGATTCCGACATCAATGTCAGTTTACTCTGAAATTCGCCATGAACCGGGATACAGGTTGGGTGAATCTGTGCCATACACGGATTGGCAAACATGGCGCCCTTGTGGAACGCTTTGATGGCAGCCGAACCGTTTGATCCCATCGCGTTGGTCGAAAGGAAGAAGGTATTTCCGTAACCACCGGTACAAAGCACTACGGCATGTCCGAAGTGACGCTGCAATTCGCCGGTAACCAGGTCGCGGGCAATGATACCGCGGGCTTTCCCGTTCACAATCACGATGTCAACTAACTCGGTACGGGTGTACATTTTCACTGTTCCAAGGTTTACCTGGCGCATCAAGGCCTGGTAGGCACCCAGCAACAACTGCTGACCGGTTTGTCCTTTGGCATAGAACGTACGGCTAACCTGTGCTCCACCGAACGAACGGTTGTCGAGCAAACCGCCGTATTCGCGGGCAAACGGAA
>CAYRBM010000050.1:0-33501 GCA_964422425.1 uncultured Odoribacter sp. | reverse complement strand
GAGCATTACCTTGACAGGGTAGGGGTCACTGGTTCGAATCCAGTACAACCCACGTTAAAATCTGATTATCAGAAAGTTGAAAATTTTTTGAACGAAATTTGAAGAGTTACCATATCTGGTGACTCTTTTTTGTTTAAGGTTGCTGCTTCACTTGTAGTTACTATATCACTAACTCTTTCTCAGATACACAATATTTTAAAGATGGCAGATCTCATTCATTGTCCTAAATTCGTATCTCAATTTGCCTAACGATGCTGATGTTTGGTAATGTATCCGATTACTGTGACCATGAAAAAGAAGCAAAATAGCAAACCCAAACTTTTTATTAGTTTTATCCCTGATTTCTTACACTAAGCTTCCGGAATGACTGAAGAACGGAATAATCAGCATCAGGTAAAGTTGCTTCAAAAAGGAAATGTAGCTGCATTTGATTCACTTTTTGAAGTTTACAGTCCCAAGCTGTATGGTTTTGCCTTTAAATATTTCAGGAACGAAGCCGATGCAGAAGAGTTAGTTCAGGAAGTGTTTGTTAAGGTTTGGGAAAACCGGCATGTGCTGAAAACAGAGCATTCGTTTAAGTCCTATTTATTTACCATCGCGCTCAACCAAATTCGTAAATATTTCAACAAAAAGGCGGTTGCACTGCGCTACCTCGAAAGTCTTCAGCACGAACCTGAATTTTCGGACCAACCTCTGGCGGAAGACTATGAATCCGTTTTGCAAAAACTGAATTCCATCATCGAACAAATGCCACCCCGTCGCAGAGAAATCTTCATCAAAAGCAAACTCGAAGGTAAAAGCTCAAAAGAAGTTGCCGCCGAATTAAACATTTCTCCCGGAACGGTTGATAACCAGGTTTCGGAAGCACTCCGTTTTCTGCGCGCCCAATTCAAGACCGATAGTCTTGGACTGTTGCTATTTGCCGCTTTATTTGTGCATTGACCTGCGTTTCATCCACAATTAATCTTTCTCGTTAATTAAATTCTTGGGCACACATTGATCCAATCGATTTCTAAATCGTCAAAAAATTCCGGGTGTACCCGTGAGAAAATCAACTTCAACGGATATTAGTTTCGAAGAGGGCAAAAATACCTTGACACATTTCGGGAATCGAAAAGAATTCTGCAACTTAATGCAATGAAGAAACACCTTGAAAATCTGATAGAAAAGCAGTCGGAAGGTCGTCTGAACCTCAGCGAACAAACCGAACTTTCCGAAAAATTGGCCGACCCCCAAAACCAGGAAGCTGAAGAAATTTTCAGTAAAGACTGGAAAAATCATCTCGAAAATGAAGTTCAGTCTCAACGGGATTTAACGAATGTGCTGCATAAGGTGCATCATCGCATCCGCCTCAATGAAAACAAAAAATCTGCTCAACTCACCTGGTGGAATACTTTCCAGCGAGTTGCGGCCATCCTTATTCTACCGCTGACTCTTTCCTTTTTGGCCTATTTTTATTTTCAGAACAACCAGCCGATTGAAAACACATCGTATGCCGAAATTGAATGCCCGATGGGTGTGCGCACCAAATTTCAGCTTCCCGATGGATCGACCGGGTACCTCAACAGTGGTTCACGCCTGAAATATCCGGTTCAGTTTTCCGGAGAACGAAAAGTTGAACTCACTGGAGAGGCTTTTTTTGATGTGGTGCACAATGCCAGCCTTCCGTTTCATGTGAATACCCGCAACCTCGACATTAAAGTTTTGGGAACCACTTTTAATGTAATTGCCAACGACGACGAAACTTCAGAAGAAATTATTTTGCAGACAGGGAAAGTAGATATAGCAACACGCGCCGGGAAACAACTTGCTTTGCTCAACCCCAACGAACGATTGGTACTCGACCTCAAAAAACAGAGTTTCGAAAAGAAAACAGTGGAAGCCAGTCAATATACCAGTTGGAAAGATGGCAAGTTGGTTTTCCGGAACGAAAACATGCAGCAGGTGGCACGACGCTTGAGTCGCTGGTACAACGCAGATGTGTTGGTTGACGACAAACAGCTCGATGACTATGCCTTCCATGCCACATTTATGGACGAGCCTCTTGACGAGGTGCTGAAATTACTTTCGCTGACCACCCCATTGAGTTTTTCGGAAGAAAAAAGGATAAATAATTCAGACGGAGAATTTCGGAAACGCAAAATAATACTGAAAATTAACCCGGCAAAAATCAAGAATTTCAGATAAAAAAGAAACAGGAAAGTGTTCGTACCACTCTCCTGTTGAAATCAAGTAGTAACGCTCTATTAAAATTGTTTAACCACTTAATGATTCAAATTTATGAAAAAAAAACGAATCGGTGCGCCGGTGCCTATCCGTGCGCTCTCTAAACTCTGGAAAATTATGCGCCTAAGTGTATTTTTTTTAGTCCTTTTTGTTGCACAAACCTTTGCAACAGTAACGTACTCGCAACAAACACGTCTGACCTTTAAAATGCAGAATGCTAAAGTGATTGACGTGTTGAACAGAATTGAAGACCAAAGTGAATTTTTCTTCCTGTTCAACCAAAAACTGGTGGATGTGGAACGGCCAGTCAGCGTTGAAGTAAAAAACGAAAGTATCGAAAAAATTCTGACCAGACTTTTTGAAAACACAAATGTTAGCTACTTGGTGAAAGATCGCCAGATTATCTTAACCACGGCCAATCCCGAATCAATGGTGAGTGAGCAGCAAAAATCAGTTTCCGGAAAAGTAACCGATTCATCCGGTTCGCCATTACCGGGAGTTTCGGTAGTTGTGAAAGGTACCACCACCGGAACCATTACCGATGCCAATGGAAATTACAGGCTGAACAATATTCAGGAGAATGCCACTTTACAGTTTTCGTTTGTGGGAATGAAAGCTAATGAAGCTGTGGTAGGAAATAAAACGGTGATCAACGCGGTAATGGCCGAAGAAACTTTTGGCATCGACGAAGTAGTTGCCGTGGGGTACGGCACCATGAAAAAAGGTGATGTTACCGGAGCGCTTTCAGTAGTTACCTCCAAAGAATTCGAATCAAGGTCAAACACTCAGCTGGGCGATGCACTTGAAGGTAAAATTGCAGGGGTGCAAATCAGCAAACCTTCAGGTCAGCCACAGGCGGGCTACAATATCCGAATCAGGGGCATTTCAACCATCACTGCCGGCAGCGAACCGCTTTATATTGTTGATGGCGTTCCGACTAGTTCCATCAACGAACTCGATCCTACCGACATTGAAAGTATTTCTATCCTAAAAGATGCCTCATCGGCAGCGATCTACGGAGCCTCAGGTTCTAACGGAGTTGTGCTGATCACAACCAAACGCGGAAGCAACCAACCCACCAAAGTAAATTTCAACGCCTACTACGGAGTTTCCAATATCTGGAAACAACGGGATGTTTTGAATGCCGCACAGTACAAAGAATTAATGACCGAAATGGGCAAAACAACCGATTGGTCACTTTACAAATACGATAACAATTGGCAAGACCGCGTTTTCCGGAGCGCTCAAACCAAAAATTCGCAAATCAGTGTTTCCGGAGGAAATGAAAAAACAAGTTTCTACCTTTCCGGTTCTTACCTCAATCAGGAAGGTGTTGTGATTACCAACAGCCTTGATAAATACAACTTCAGGGTAAATCTGGATCACAAAATAAGCAATAGGGTGAAAGTTGGTACAAGTATTTCGTACAACAAATGGAAAGACGTAAGTGTAGGTGAAGGAGGAAAATGGAGTACAGCCAATGCCATTTTAACCGGATCGCCGGTAACCGATGTCTATAACGAAGACGGAACTTTCTCGATTAACCCGTTCATTTCAGACCTCGAAAATCCGGTGGCTCTTTTGCTTCAGGACGATCATGGATACCGAAACAGCCGCTTCATTGGTAATTTGTATGCCGAAATTTCTATTCTCAAAGACCTCAAGTTCAAAAGTATGTTTGGTCTGGAAGAACAAAATGGCGCCTACAATTCGTGGATCGATCCCATTACAAGCCGTTGGGGACGAACCAATCAAGGTCTGGCCAGTTACAGCAACTCGAAACTTTCATACTGGATATCTGAAAATACGCTAAGTTTCAATAAAGTTATCAGTGACCATGCAATTGGCGCAATGGCAGGTTTTATCACTTCTGAACGTAACAGCGAAGGTTCATCGATAGATGCCAAAGGGTTTGGTAGTCCTGCGGTTCACACGGTAAATGCAGGTTCAACCCGAAATGCCGGTTACTCGGAATCGGCCAAATCGAATGTAGCATTTCTTGGCCGTGTAAATTATGGTTATGCCGACAAATATTTGCTAACCGCCAACTTCCGTGCTGATGCTTCTTCTGTTTTCGGAGCAAACAGTAAATGGGGTTATTTCCCGTCTTTCTCTGCCGGATGGAGAATCTCGAAAGAAGGTTTCTTTGGCGAAGGAAATACTGTTAACGACCTTAAAGTAAGAGCTGGATGGGGTGTTGTAGGAAACGATCAGGTAGGTGATTATTCTTCATTTGGATTGGTATCTCCCGGCTCGTTCTATGTATTTGGCGGTAAAAAAGTTCCCGGAACTGCAATATCTTCTATGGAAAACGCCGATTTGAAATGGGAACAAACAGCACAAACAAACGTAGGTGTAGATGCTTCCCTATTAAATAGCCGGATCAACGTTACTGCCGATTATTACGTCAAAAATACCACCGATATGTTGTTGAACTCGCCCATCCCGGGGAGTATTGGTATGGGATATGGTGGTAGTTTTGCTACAAAAAATATTGGATCGATGACCAATAAAGGCTTCGAATTCCAGGTAAATTCAAAGAATCTGGTTGGTGAACTCAAATGGACGACTGACTTCAATATTTCCTTCAACAAAAGCGAAATCACCAAACTCGACAAAGGAGTTCCGATTAAAACCGGATATATTTCGTTCCGTGGAAATGTGGCCATTGCACAAGAAGGCGAACCTCTCGGGATGTTTTTCGGCTATGTGGCCGATGGAGTTGATCCGCAGACAGGGATGATGAAGTACAAGGATTTGGATAAAAGCGGCGATCTGAACGATGGTGACCAGACTTTGATTGGTAATGCCAATCCCGATTTCACATACGGCTTAACGAATAATTTCACGTATAAAGATTTCACTTTCTCGTTCTTCTTCCAGGGAGTACAGGGAAACGATATCTTTAATGCCAGCCGCATCGAAACCGAAGGAATGTACCTTCATATCAATCAACTGGCATCCGTACTTAATCGTTGGAAGAAACCTGGTGACGTCACCGATATTCCAAAATCATCAGGCGATGGCGACGATCACAATTCACTGCTTTCATCGCGTTACGTGGAAGATGGATCGTACCTGAGGTTAAAATCAACCACATTAGGTTACAACGTCCCCAAATCGATCTGCAACAAAGTGAAAGCTCAAAAACTTTACTTGTATATTACCGGAGAAAACCTCCTGACTTTCACAAAATACAGCGGATTCGATCCTGAAGTGAGTATCTACGGCCGTGGATCAGACAATGCTCTGAAAAACATTGCGCCCGGAGTTGATTATGGCGTTTACCCTCAGTCAAGAACCTTCTTGTTCGGGATTAACCTTACTTTCTAATACTTAAAATTGAAGTGAAATGAAAAAAATAAATATCTCTGTCAGAATCTTTACTTTATTGCTGACGACCACTTTATTATTCTCCTGCGAGGATTTTCTCGACCTTCGTCCAACCGACAAGCTAAATACGGGAAACGCCTTTAACACAGCGCAGGACTTGAACAATGCCATTTCAGGAGCATATCGTACATTTTACACCGAATACTACCAATGGGATTACATCCTGTTGGGAGATGTTCGGTCGGACAATGCGTATTGTGGAGGAACCAACGATGCCCCGATTTACGACTACGATCAGTTGACTATCAAAACCGGAAGCGACCGAATGATCAGAAACTGGTGCGACCTTTACCAGGGTATCGGACGTTGTAACATCATTATAGGGAAACTGAATGATATCAATGATCCTGAATTGGATAAAAACGATCTAAGGAAGAAGATAATTGGTCAGGCCAGTTTCCTGCGCGCTTATCACTATTTTAACCTGGTGAAAAACTATGGCGGGGTGCCACTGGAATTGAATTCCAATTCGGCCGATCCAACCAAAACCAATCTTCCGCGGTCAACCGAAAAAGAAGTTTATACACAGATTGTTAAAGATCTTGAAGTGGCTATTGCCAATCTTCCCGATAAGTTTTCGAACGACAACAAGGAAAACAAAGTAAGGGCCACAAAAGGAGCAGCCAATGCCCTGATGGCAAAAGTTTGGGCTCAGCGGGCCGATCGCGATTACGCCAAAGTAATCACCTATTGCAATGCAGTGATTAACAGTTCTGCCGGTTACAAGTTGCAGACCAATTATGCCGAACTTTTTGACGGAGCCCATTACATGAACGATGAGTCGATCCTCGAAATCTCGTTCCTCGGGGGCGACTGGGATGTTTCAAACTGGGGAGTCCAACTGTTTACTGCTCCTGAAGACGGCTGGCAGAAATACTGCGTTCCTTCAAAAGATTTGTTGAGCGCCTATAGTTCTGAAAAAGATCTGGTCAGACAGGATGCCAACATCGTTTTCTGGGATAACCCCGATTGGGCTGATGAAAACTGGGACCCTTGCCAGGACCCAAATGTTAAGGTTCCGTTTAATTATAAGCAAAAACATCCTGACGGATGGAACAGCGGCGATCACCCTGTATTGCTCCGTTTGGCCGATATCATTCTGCTGAAAGCTGAAGCACAAAACGAAACAGGTGATATTTCGGGCGCTCTGGCTTCTTTAAATCTTATTAGGAAAAGAGCAGGATTAGCTAATCAGACTTCTTCAACGAAAGAAGATTTAAGGGCAAAAATCCTGAAAGAAAGAAGGCTGGAGCTTGCATTTGAAGGACACCGTTTCGACGACCTCGTGCGTCTTGGTATCTTTGTTTCGACCATGAACGGCTTGAATGATTTTAAATATACTTGTGGAGGTGGAGTTCAAAGCACCGGAATTAAAATAAACTACAACGCCAATAACGATAAAATTCTTTGCCCGATTCCACAACGTGAAAGAGACACCAATCCGAATCTCACACAGAATCCAGGTTATAACTAAACAAGTTTCCTTTTACAACAAATAAAATTAAGGGTCCCGTCCTGGTTTATCGGGATGGGACCTTTTTTTTCAACCCAACTGAACCACATGAAAAGTAACATAACGCCAATTAGCTCAATTATCCTGTTCACCTTAATTGCACTTTTTGTTTATGGCTGCAATAAACCCTCAGTTCCATCTGAATCCGGTGAGCCCACGCATGGAATTATTCCTCTACCCAAACAACTCGATTTTTCAGCAGATAAACTAACGATTGACAAAGACTTTATCCTGATAAAAAATAGTCAGTTTAAAACAGCGTCACTTGAAGTCGAGAGCATACTTGTAAACACTATTAGCTCTTTCCGAATCTCAGAAACCATTCCTCCCGGAGGAAAAGGCATACAATTCATAGCCAATCCTGAGCTAAAAAACGAGGCCTATCAACTGTCCGTATCCACTGATGGAATTCATATCCAGGCTGGTACTGAAGCTGGTGCTTTCGCTGCGGTGCAATCCTTAAAGCAATATTTATGGAACAGTACTGCCGGGGAAAAAGCAAACTCGCTGGAAATACGGTGCGTTAAAATTGTGGATGAACCGAAATACGAATGGCGCGGGTTTCACCTCGATGTTTCGCGGCACACGTTCACCAAAGAATATATTCTGAAAGTTATCGACTGGCTTGCCTACTACAAATTCAACAAATTTCATCTGCATTTAACCGATGATCAGGGATGGCGCATCGAAAGCAAAAAATTTCCGTTACTCAACGAAATCGGCTCATGGCGTACTTTCGACAGCAACGATTCCATTTGCATGCGCAAGGCAAAAACGAATCCCGATTTTACGATTGACCCCCGGTTTATAAAAGTGCGCAACGGCAAAACAGTTTATGGCGGATATTACACACGTGAAGATCTTACCGAAATTGTAGCTTATGCCAAAAACCGTTTCATCGAGATTATTCCTGAAATAGATATGCCGGGGCATATGTCGGCGGCTATCAAAGCCTATCCGCAACTTTCGTGCACAGGTTCGGCTGGCTGGGGAACCGAATTTTCCTATCCGATTTGTCCATGCAACAATGAGGTAATCGATTTTACCTTCCAGATTTGGGACGAAATTCTGGATATTTTCCCTTCAAACTATGTACACATTGGCGCCGACGAAGTAGAGAAGGACACCTGGAGAACCTCTCAGGCCTGCATGGATTTTATGAAAGCCAATAACCTGACTAACGTAAAAGAGATTCAGAGTTTCTTCGTCAAAAAACTTCAGGAACACCTGGAAGCAAAAGGCAAAACTGTACTTGCATGGGACGACGTGACTGAAGATAAAATGGACAGCAAGTTAAAAATCATGTACTGGCGCGATTGGGTGAAAGATTCGCCTGCAAAGGCCGCCACCAATGGGAATCAGATCATTTTTACCCGTTGGGACTTGTTCTATCTCAGTGGTCAATATTCTGATGAGGTACTGAAAAATCAGTTGGAATTTGATCTTTCGCGTGAATATCCGACTGATGTAGCCAGCAAAGTTATCGGATTTCAAGGTTGTGTGTGGACCGAAGAAATACCTTCCGAAGCTGTCCTCGAATCACAGATTTTTCCAAGATTACAGGCGCTGTCCGAAGTTTGCTGGTCTTCGGGTACCGACCTCTATTCCTTCAATATCCGGATGAACCCACATATGAAATTCTTAAAAACAAATCATATGCGTTTGGACAGTTAGAAAATACAAGAAAATTCGAAATCAGTTAAAAACCAATTTCCCAATGGATAAAAAAAAGCCTTATACGGTCTGGCATACGGTTGTCCGCATTTGTGCAGGAATAAAGATTGCCTTCTGAAACAAATAGAGCAACTTTCGTTTCGGGAAAAAGTAATCTGGATTGATAATTTGACAGAAGAAGAAAAGAAAACCATTCTGGAGCACCATAAGATTTGCTCCCCAAATAGATAGTCGATCGGTTCTGTTAGTTTGCCCCTTTGCCTGCGATGGCAAGGGGTTTTTCTCATTAGCCACCGCCCCGAAAATCTACGTCAAATCGGTGTTTGGTGCCACCAGTCCCCGGTATAAGCAAGTCGCTTCCTGCAGTTCAGCAAACCCAGATAATTTTCGGAATATCCCCTCCTGTTTTTTGATCAGCTCAAAGCGATTTATGGATGAACGACAGGGAAAATAAAATCATCCACAGGGAATGTTAAACAATCAAAAGCGTTTTTTGATATTCACAAAGCGAAAATTGAAAATCAAAGAGCGGAATTTGGAATTAATACCTCACAAATTAGAATTTGCAAAGGGATTTATAGAATTATAAAAGCGAAATGTAAAATGCCAGCTGGCATTTATGAATTAACCAAAGTGAATGTTAAAATGACCATTCCCTTTTTTAACCAAATCCCCCTTGCCCGAAATGGAAGAGGGGGTTTGACTTTCAGGTTAAATCAAATCTGTTTCTCCAACGAAACTTTGTCCACCTTAAAACTTATTCAAGCCTTACTCTGGCCATGAATCCGCTTTGGCCAATAACAAAACCATTGTAAGTATCGGTAAAGGTCATGTTGGTAAGTTGGGTGTTTTCGGCGGTGGTGTAGTCTTTTTGCCAGTTTAGTCCCCCATCGGTAGAATGATAGATTCCATCCGATGTCCGCAGAACTATCTTTAAGGCATTTATAAAATGACAGTCGGTATATTTATCCGGAACTTTGTTGGAAACCATTGACCACGTTGTGCCTCCGTCGGTGGTTTTCCACATTTCATTGTTGAAGTTGAATACAAAACCGGTAGCAGGGTCGATAAAATGGAACGCGGTGATTTGACTCATATCCATTTCCAGATTAACCCAGGTTTCACCACCGTCCAATGTTTTGATCATGTTTCCCACAGAACTGCCGTCGTGAGTTTTCCCTCCGGCACAAAAACCAACGGAGCTGTTCAGAAACTGAATTTTGTTGTAGGAGAGGGCATAAAATACATCGTCCTTGCCCGAGTCGAACTTGTGAGCCCAGGTTTTGCCTGCATCAGTCGATTTCATTACCCCATTTTTGGTCAGGAATCCAGTCGATGGGTTAACAAAGGCGAGATTGAAAATGCTTGATCCCATGTTTTCGAGACCCGCGGTTTCCCAGCTTTGCCCGCCATCTTTGGTGTGGTAGAGCTCATTGCGCGCAGTGAAAACATTTTTATCGTCGAGAGCCTGAATGCACAACAAGCTGGGCTTTATGTCCGAATCAACTTTCGTCCAGGTTGCTCCGCCGTCAACCGTTTTTAGCAATGTACCCATCGTTCCGCAGATGTATCCTACATTTTTGGTTCCGAACGAAATATCGGTAAACGTTTCAGAAGAGTTGATTTTTACCGGAGTAACTGTTACCGATTGAAGCGTGGGTTCTTTGGGCGTTGAGTCTTCCTGATTGCAGGCCCATAAGCCAAGAAGGAGTAAAAAATAAATGGTCTGTTTCATTTTCTGTTGTTTAATTGTTCGCAAACTAGATTCGGTTTTTTTCAAAAAGGTTGCGTGGCACGATATAAACAACATCAGTTTTGAGCATTTCCGATTGTTTGGAGCTGAGTAATCAGAAAAAAGCAACCGGAAGCTTGTGCTTTTGCACCATGCTTCCGGTTGCTTTCGTATAATCAACAAAGCTTCCCGAAACGAGAAACTCAGGATAAGTGATTAGTTCTCCTTTTTGATGAGTTCTTCCAGCTTTCCATAGCCTTCTTCAACGCCGCCTACCAGTGTTTTGGCAATGTTGTCGTAAAAACTCTTAACGCTTTCCGACTCATCTTTTCTCTCCGGATGATTGGCCAGGTTGCGTAGCTCATTTCTAAGAATCAGTGTACCCTGCACGATTTCCAGTGCTTGCTCATCATTCGGTTTCTGAAACAGATTGGTGTAGGTAAAACAATCGAGAATCAGGTCTGAAACCAGATAATCAATTTCCTTTTTTAGTCTTCTTTTGCTTGCCATAGTTATTTATTTTACTTCAGAAGTTAATGGATATTTCAATGATTTAAAGTCGGTTAACATGGCTTTGACTGATCCCACCTGAATTTCACTTTCCACCAAAACAGGCAGGTGGTTTCGGTCGTCGGTGAACCAAACTTTCATGTGTTCGCCCTGGGGGAAAAAATCGCCTTGCAGTAAATATACGGAAACTTTATGACACCGGAACGCTTTCCCGTTGCGCGTTTTTACGACTTCCTTTCCCAGGTAGCGAAAATAAACCTCATCGGTCTGTCGGTCAATGAGCATCCGGAATGGAATTTTTTGCCCTACAAAAAGTTTGTCAAATCGAATTGGCGAAAATGATACGCTGTGGACAGCAGATCAAACGTATTCTCCTGAAAAGGAATAGTACCCGTATAGCTGGCTTGTTTTTTCCCCTGAATTTTCACACCGATCTTGCGCAATAAATGATCGAATCGGTAGTGGTGAACCGAACCCGACTGGGCATGATTTACTGCACGGTAGGCCTGAATGGGCCGAAATGTTTCGTATTTGCACGAAGTCAGGAAAGTGTCGCGTACATTGTAAAGCAAATCATACGCTTTAAATGTTTTGCCAACAGCTTTTAGTTGCCAGGTTTTTTGCTGACCACGATGCAGGGTATCGGCACTAAAAACCACTTCTCCGCTGTGAATCCAGATAAAATGCCAGTTATAAAAAGCTCCGTATCTGATACTTTCGCCACTCTGAAAAGGATATTCCGGCATTTGCCCGACTGCTTGCTGAGTGAAAAAGAAGACGGGAAGCAACCTAAGCAAGAGTCTCAGCCTACTCACCTGACGAAGTATTCATTTTTTTGGCCTGTTCTTTTTTTCGTGCTTTTTCTTTCTCGGCTTCCTCGTCAATCAGCGACTTTTTCTCTTCAGGCTCAAAGTTGGCTGTCCAGCTTTCTTCGATGTCGAAATTTGAACGAACCCTGATAATTTTGGGGTAGTAAACCACTCTTTCAGGCTGAAGACTGCTGGCCAGAAATCCGGTGTCCCACTTTCCGTTTTGGTTGGTGTCCGAAATCATTCGGATAATGTATTTCTCAGGCTTCAGGTAGGGAAATTCGATTTTACCATCTTCAAGAACCTGAATCTTCTGAAGTACTTTCTCTTCTTTGTCATTAGCCAGAAGCTGAACGATGGCAGGTCCTTTTAAACCTGAAATCCTAACAATGATTTTGCCGTAATAGTCTTCCTTTTGTGTTCTGAATTTCTGTTCAACTTTGTTGCTGGGATAGCCATAAATGTTGTGCGCAGCAGCCGAGTCAATTTCAAAAATATAACTGGTTCCCGGCTCCCAAAGGTGCTCGATGTAATATTTTCGGATGGAGTTGGTATCCTTCTTAACTTCGATGGGAATTTTTGTCTTAACCGTATCTTCCATTTGGAAAAGCCTGATCCTGGAAGTGTCAAAATCCGTAAGTGGTTCAGGAGCTTCAATCTTAATGCGTTGGTATAAATCGTGTCCCGACGAATTGATGTTATTGGCCAGCGTAATGGTGGGAATAACCGGTGCCTCATCCTTTTTGCGACGCGGTTTCGGAGCCTTGGGTGCCGTATAAACCAGCTCAATGGTGTCGAGCTTATTGGTTAGCTGGTTTAACGAATTGAGTACTTCGTATTTCAACTGAAATTTAAGGGTGTCGCTGTTACTGATCAGCGTATCAGTCAGCCACACGGTAATCGAGTCGCGTTTCAGGTTTGATTCAATGAACTTCCAGTCGCTGGTAGGTGTTGGCTTCAGAAGGTCAATGCGAAATGAATCGCTCAGTGTTTCTGAAAAATAAAAATCACATTTATTGGCCTGAATCCGTTTGGAGTCATTCAGGTACTGATCAAATTTTTCTTCCTCAAACATCATCAGGTACTGCAATCCGGGGCTATAGTCAACATGCCCCGAAACGACAAGAGTATCCGCACCTTTTATCACTGTATCAACCTCGGCAACATACTTAGCCGAAGGAACAATCAAGGTATCAGCAAATGCAATCAGCTCTGAGTTTGAATTGTAGGTCAGGCTGTTGTCTGCATCAGTCAGGGCATACAGCCGGTATTCACCCGGAGCAATATTATCAATCATGAAAAAGCCTTCCTTGTTGGTGGTTCCAATATAATCGGGAATGCTGTCAACAAAGGCCGTGTAATCGTGTTTGCGGTGCAGTAAAACAAGCGCTTTCTCAACAGGTTCCTGATTAAGGGCATTTTTCACATAACCGGCAACTCGCAAACTATCGAACGAAGAACCGGTACTAAACGAAAACCTGAAATCTTCAATGGGATTCCGTTCATTGTTATCAGCAACAGCGTCCTTGAAATCCATTGAATAAGTAGTGCCTGTTTTTAACTCTTCCTGAAACTCGATGATCAGTGTTTTTCCCTTCATCTTAACCATCGATTTCTTCTTTATTGGCGGCGAAACAACCAGTTTTTCACTGATCTCATCCGGAATAATGTATTCGTCGAAGGTGAATCGTACATCTGATCCGCTGAAGCTGGTTCCCCTCAGTTCAGGAATGGTTTTAATCACAACCGGTGGAATGGTGTCTTTCGGACCTCCTGAAGGGCTGCCCATGTTGGCACACGAAGTATAAAAAATCAGGTAAAAAAGTGAAAGTCCTATCCCGAGCGGAATCAGGTTTTTTATTCTGAAATAAGGTGTTCGCGAACGAATGACCGGATCCATCACGGGAGAACTGCTATCGAAAAATTTAGTTTGCTTCATAATCAATTAATCCGTGCAAACTTACAAATTCCTGAAAACATTGGGCAATCAGTACAGTTAAATTATCTTATAGCAGGTAGGGCAGAAATTGAGAAAACAAAAAACCGGCTCAAAGGCCGGTTCTAATTGGTTGATTTTTGACTTTTATACTTTTGTTTTGGATTATCGCTTCATTACCCCGTAACATAAAATCTTCACGATGTTATCCACACTTTGTTCGAGGTTTACCTTGCTGTAATCGCCCGCAGCCAAAGGCATTTCCAATCCTTTGATGGCGGTGGTGATACCGGTTGCGGCCAAAGTAAGGTCGTAAACTTCAAAAATATTTTTGCGCACACCTTCAATCAAAATGCGCTTAATCATACGGATTTCTTCCTGTTGGTGGCGAAGCTTGATGTTTTCGATGAACTCGATGGCAGTCACATCGTTTTCAAGTGCATTGTAAAAATTAGCCATGCTGCGGTAGGTTGTCAGCTTGGTTAGAATATAGTCGCGCAATTTGTCAACAGGGTCAGTGTTACGGTTCACAACGATATCGAGCTCGCGGCGCAAAACATCCACTTCCTTTTGAATAACGGCCTGAAAAAGGTCTTCTTTGCTGGTAAAATAGTAGTACAATGAACTTTTTCCTTTGCGCACTGCATTTGCAATATCGTCGAGCGTGGTTTTTTTGTAGCCGTATTTGCTGAAGATTTCCTGTGCAATTTTCAGAATACTCTCGCGGTTTGCGTCTTTTTTGTTCGACCCGTTTTCCAGATTCATCGCCATAACCAAAGGTTTATTCAGTCAAGAGAATAATGTAATTCTTTAAAATCAGAGAAATTCTCATCATACTGCAAAGAAACTCCACATTTTCTAATTTTTATAATCTTCTACCTTTTTTTTTACTTCGCGGGCGAAAAAACTGATTTTTTGGTTCGTCTGCTTTATCTTTTACCAGCCTGAAATCGAGTTGTTTCTTTTCCAGATTAGCACGGGTGATCTCAATTTTCAATGGATCGCCCATTTGAAAGGTACGGTGTGAGTGCCGTCCAACGAGGCAGTAATTTTTCTCGTCGAAAATATAAAAGTCATCATCAAGTGTGCTGATGGGGATCATTCCTTCGCATTTGTTTTCGAGTTCTACATAGAGGCCCCAGTCAGTAACTCCGGAAATGACACCCATAAATTCCTGACCTATTTTATCATGCATAAATTCTACCTGTTTGTATTTTATCGACGAACGTTCGGCATTGGCTGCTTTGTTTTCCATTTCTGAGGAGTGTTTGCACATGTCTTCCCACTTTTGTGCATTCACTGTTCGTCCTCCGTCAAGGTATCGTTCCAGTAGCCGGTGTACCATCACGTCGGGATAGCGGCGAATGGGAGAAGTAAAATGGGTGTAATATTCGAAGGCCAGTCCGTAGTGCCCGATGTTTCGCGTTGAATAGGCAGCTTTTGCCATCGTGCGGATAGCCAGGGTTTCTATCACATTTTGCTCATTCTTGCCTCTCAGATTAGTCATTAGTTGGTTGAGCGACCGGGCAATTTGTCCCGGAGTTCCGAGTTGCAGTCCATAACCAAACTTATGAATGAAATGATTAAAATTCATCAGTTTATCGGGGTCGGGCTTATCGTGGATTCGGTAAACAAATGTTGGCGGAGTTTTCTGCCCCGGAGGGTTTCCAATGAACTCGGCAACCCGACGGTTAGCCAGCAGCATAAATTCTTCAACCAGCTGATTACTTTCCTTGGCTTCCTTGAAATAAACCGACAGAGGTTTCCCGTTCTCGTCGATGTTGAATTTTACCTCGATGCGCTCGAAAGCAATCGATCCGCGTTTAAATCGGGTTTCGCGCAGTTTCACTGCCAGACGGTGTAAAGTGAGTACTTCATCCTTCAGCTCGCCTTCGCCTGTTTCGATGATGGCCTGTGCTTCTTCGTAGGCGAACCGTTTATTTGAATGAATGACTGTTCTGCCAAACCATTGATGCTGAATTTCTGCTTCGTCGTTCAGCTGAAAGATTGCTGAAAAGCACAGTTTATCTTCATTTGGCCGCAAGGAACAAACTCCGTTCGATAGTTTTTCGGGCAGCATAGGTACCACGCGATCAACCAGATAAACCGAAGTAGCCCGCTCATAGGCTTCATCATCAAGGATGGTTCCGGGTTTCACGTAATGCGAAACGTCGGCAATGTGCACGCCCACTTCCCAACTCCCGTTTTCGAGTTTGCGGAGTGAAAGAGCATCGTCAAAGTCTTTGGCATCAGCCGGATCGATGGTAATTGTAGTGACATTTCGCATATCGCGACGGCATTGTATTTCTTCCTCTGATATTTCATCCGGTATTTTCTCTGCTGCTTTCAACACGTTTTCAGGAAAACGTAAAGGCAAATCAAACTCGGCCAGGATGGCGTGCATTTCGGCATTGTTGTCGCCTACATTTCCAAGAACTTCCACAATTTCGCCAAACGGATTTTTTGCACGGGCGGGCCATTCGGTAATTTTAGCAATTGCCTTCTGTCCGTCTTTCGCTCCGTTTAGTTTTTCGTTAGGGATGAACAAATCGAATCCCACTTTTCCGGATGGAATGAAAAAGGCAAAGTTGGGTGAGCAGGAAATGGTTCCTACAAAGGTTGATTTGGCTCGTTCAATGATTTCAATTACTTCACCTTCGGGCTGGTGTTTTTTACGAAGGGCATACAGATGTACCTTTACCTTGTCGCCTTCAAACGCGTGATTCAGGTTTCGGCTCGACACTAAAACAGGCTGGTCGAGCTCCTCTGAAACGACATGGGCAAAGCCCTGCGGCTGGATTTCAACAGTACCGGTAATAGTTCCACTACGTGATTTCAACCGGTATTTCCCTCTCTGTATCATTTCGAGGTTCTGGTTTTCGGCCAGTTCTTCCAATACCACAAAAACGAGTTTGGTGATCTCCGGATCCTTAATTTTAAGGAGTTCGGCTATTTGCTTGTAATTGTAAGTCCGTTCGGGCTGATCGTAAAAAACCGAAAGAATAGCATTTTTAAGCTTGGGCTTGTTGTACGATTCGATCAGTTTGTCTTTTTTATTCTTTTTCTTTTTGGCCATAATCCAAAATTTAAATTTCACCGGAAGTTAGGAAACATTTTCCGAAAGCTGTTCCGGCCATCAAAGGAATTAACGGAAGTGACATCAGAATTAATCTGTTTAACATGATTTTTGAATCTTTTGGTTTTATTGAGAATTTTTGACATTGCTTCACACAAGGAAAAGGTAACTTTGATGAACACGATCAGAAAACAGAATGCTGGCCGGGGAGTTTACCTGTTTGCTTCCCGGCCTTTTATTTCTTCCAACGCACGTAATGACAGGTTTGGCGGCTGACATTAGTTTTGCTATCGCCCAGCGGAAAGTTGTATATTCGTATGACGATTATCAGAACTTCATCAGATGAGCATTTTCTCTATCCGCATTGTTCAGGTACTCCTGATTTTTTTGCTGGTCGTTTTCGGCCCGAGTGTTTTGGCTCAGGCTCCCGATCCTGATTTCAATGACCGAATAGCCATTGATGAGGTTCGGCACTACCAAAAATCGGCCCGGTTTGTCGAGTCCGATGATTATGCAGCAACCGACGTGACTTATCAACGACTGGATTTTAAAGTCGATCCCGCAGTAAATTTCATTTCAGGTTCGGTTTTTTCAATCGTCAGATTTTTGCACGATGATGTTTCTGCAATCCGGTTCGATTTGATGGCCGGGTTGGTGGTCGATTCGGTGAAATACAACCAGAACAAAGCAGCTTTCCAGCATTCGGCTAATAAAATCAGTATCACATTACCTTCATCAGCAAAGAAAAATACCACAGGTTCGGTTGAGGTATTCTATCATGGGGTGCCGCCTCAAACCGGGATGGGGTCGTTTATTGTCTCGAAGCATAACAATGTTCCCGTGCTCTGGACTTTATCGGAACCATACGGAGCACGCGACTGGTGGCCTTGTAAGGAAAGCTTGTCAGACAAAATTGATTCGATTGATGTGTTCATTACCTGTCCCGGCCAGTACAGAGCTGCCAGCAATGGCAAATTGATCTCGGATGAGGTTTCGGGCAGCAAGCGGACGGCTCACTGGAAGCACCGTTACCCAATTGCCACATATCTTGTGGCTATTGCGGTGACCAACTATGAGATTTATTCTGAAACAATAGACCTACCTGATGGTCAAAAACTGGAACTGCTCAATTACATCTATCCTGAATACCTGGCAACAGCCAAATCCAAATCTTCGGAAACACGCGACATCATGAACTTTTATTGCAGAAAGTTTATTGCCTATCCGTTTGCTTCGGAGAAATACGGACATGCGCAATTTGGCTGGGGCGGCGGCATGGAACACCAAACCATGAGTTTCATGACCAACCTCGATTTTGAACTGGTGGCCCACGAAATGGCGCATCAGTGGTTTGGCGATTACATTACCCTGGCCAGCTGGCACGACATCTGGCTCAACGAGGGTTTTGCCACGTACCTTACCGGGCTGGTTTACGAAAACCTTCAGAATGGCGTTTGGTGGCCAAACTGGAAAACTAATCAGATCACCCGGATTGTTTCATCGGCCGGGGGATCAGTTTATGTGGCTGATACAACCGATGTAAACCGAATTTTCAATGGAAGGCTTTCCTACTCCAAGGGAGCGTATTTGCTGCACATGCTACGCTGGGAAATAGGTGACGGAGCATTTTTTAAAGGACTGAAAAACTACCTGACCGACCCGAAAATTGCCAATGGTTTTGCCAGTCAGTCGCAGTTTGTGACGCACATGGAAACCGCAGTCGACACTTCGCTGACCGAATTTTTCAAAGACTGGTATTACGGCGAAGGCTACCCCATTTTTACCTTGACTTATTTCCCCGATCCGGTTAATCCGACACGACAAAAAGTACGGATAAGCCAAAGTCAGTCGCATCCTTCGGTTGGTTTTTTTGATTGCACAGTTCCGGTTCGAATTTGGAAAGGTGACAAATCGAAAGACCTTCGGCTAAAGTTATCAGCATCCAATCAGGAATTTGATTTGGCAGATGAACCTTTTGACCGCCTTGAATTTGATCCCGATAAATGGCTGATAGCCAAACTTGATAAAATAATGGCAGCCAATCCAGAAATGATCGTTCCTGGAATACGGATTATTCCTGACCTCGCACAACACAAGATCAGAATTATACTTCCTGAACTGAAAGGAAATGAAGCAATGCAGCTCTTTGATGGGGCTGGGAAAATGGTAATGACCCAGAAACTAAAAAATACCGATTCGCTGATGGATATCGGGAGCCTGACATATGGGCTTTACCTGTTGAAAGTGCAATCAGGCCAGACTCAAAAAATGGAAAAGATTGTTGTCAATTGATTATTCTCCTGAATTTTAAGATGATTTGTTCCCCTTGTTCATACCAAAGATTTTCGCCAACTTGTATGCTCAATTGTTAACCTAACACCAACCAGTTATGAAAAATCCGCTTTTACTTCTTCTTGTTTTCTGCACCGGGCTTTTAAACTTCACGTTTGCTCAAACTCCAGCCGATAAAACCCTTCCCGTTCGTGGTTTTTGCATTGGTGCTCCGCGTGCCGCCGAGGTAGATGCGTTCGTCAAATTTGTGGCCGAAGAACTGGCGCCCCGGAAAGTGAATACGCTTATTCTGCGGGTCGATTTTAATTACGAATTCGAAAGTCACCCCGAGCTACGCGACCTCTCGCCGTTAACCAAAGCCGATGTCAAAAAGCTGGTTGATATTTGCAGGGCCAACCAAATCCGGATTATTCCGCAAATCAACCTGCTGGGGCACCAGTCGTGGGCCGGAAAGCTAAACAAACTGCTGGAAGTTTACCCGCAATTCGATGAAACGCCACATGTGAAAATGCCCGAAAAATATCAATGGCCCAACGACGACGGTTTGTATTGCAAAAGTTACTGTCCGTTGCATCCTGAAGTTCACGCAGTGGTTTTTGCCCTGATGGACGAGATTTGCGACGCCTTTGAGACCGATGCTTTCCACGCCGGAATGGATGAAGTATTTTACATTGGCGACGATAAATGCCCCCGCTGCTCTGGCCGCGACAAGGCTGAACTGTTTGCAGGGGAAGTCAACCTGATTCGTAACCATCTGGCACAAAAGAACCGCCAGCTTTGGATTTGGGGCGACCGCCTGATTGACGGCAAAACCACCGGCATGGGCATGTGGGAAGCCAGCATGAACAACACTCACCGCGCCATCGACCTGATTTACAAAGATGTGATGATTTGCGACTGGCATTACGAACGTCCAGATCAAACGGCCGTTTACTTTGCCACCAAAGGTTTCAGTGTGGTAACTTGTCCGTGGCGAAATCCGGAGAATGCCGTGAAACAAACGCAAGACATGTTCCGATACCGCGCTTCGGTAACTCCTGCGATGAAAGATCGTTTCCAGGGAATGATGCAAACCGTGTGGTCGGGGGCCGGACAGTTTATGGACGAATACTACGGCCGAAAAACCGACGCCAAAGAAACAAAAAACACGCAGACCAACTGTTTCAAAGCGCTGTTTACCGAAATTGAAGCCCAAACCAAATAAAAAAAAATAATGTTGCGGGATACGGGTTACAGGAAACCACAAAACCCGCAACTCGAAACCTGCAACTCGCGATCATTTTTATGCCCAACCGAATTTACACCATCGATGTTTTTCGGGCAATCACCATGTTGCTCATGATTTTTGTGAACGATTTCTGGTCGCTCAAAGGAATTCCAGCTTGGCTTCTACATGCCGAAGCATCGCAGGATTTCCTCGGGTTTTCCGACGTTATTTTCCCTTGCTTTCTCTTCATTGTCGGGATGGCCATTCCATACGCCATCCGAAACCGCATCTCGAAAGGCGACGGCCATGCGACCATCATTTCGCATATCGTTTGGCGTTCGGTAGCCCTGATTGTGATGGGCTTTTTCTCGGTGAATGTTACAGCGCTGCAAATTGGTGGCCTTGAGATTACCCGCGGCTGGTTTCAAATCCTGATGGTCACGTCATTTTTCCTGATCTGGAATGTTTACCCCAAAAGCACCGACTGGAAGAAATACCTGTTTATCGGTTTACAGGTGGCAGGTGTTCTTATTCTGCTGCTACTTACCTGGAGAAGTCCGCAACCGATGACTCCCAAATGGTGGGGAATTCTCGGACTTATTGGCTGGACATACCTGATTTCGGCTCCCATTTATTTGTTTGCCCGCAAAAATGAAACGCTGTTGCTGGCATTCTGGGGAATTTTTACGTTGCTCAACATTGCCGACCATGCTCAATGGCTGAAGACACCCATTCCGGGTGGTGGTGCCTTTCAGGGTTTCACTTTTGCCGGAATAGCCGCAAGCCTGTTGCTCGACCGCTACGGATCTTCGGAAAAGCGAAAGTTTTTGCCGCTGATTTATGTCGGCATTGGGCTCTTATCGCTGAATGCAGCCTACCCTTTGCACCACTTTTTTATTGTTTCCAAAATTCAGGCAACTCCTACATGGGTATTTCTGTGCAACGGAATATCATTTATTTTTTTGGCACTCGTGTATTTTGTGGTCGATTTGAAAGGAAAAGCCAACTGGTTCAACCTGATCAAACCAGCCGGAACCAGTACGCTCACCTGCTACCAGATTCCTTACATTTATTATAGCCTGGCCACTTATGCCTTTACGCTTCCGGCATTCCTGAAATCTGGGATTATTGGCTTGGGCAAATCGATGGTTTACGCGCTGATTATTGTCGGAATTACTGCTTTATTGGGCAAATGCCGAATTAAATTGAAGATTTAAGTCTGTGATCTTTAATTACAGATTTTTGCTGATTACACCGAATTGAAAATTTATTTTTCAGCAGGTTATTTGCTTCGATAACTAAACCCCAATCCAGATTTTAGATTTGATTTTAAATTGTAAGCAAAAAACTAGAATTTTCAGGTTTTTCTCAAATACAATACCTTAAAACCTAAATCCCTGCTTTGTTTACAATTTCTTAACAATCAGAAAAAGAGTGAAATAAATATTGTTTCTGCTGCAAAACATGCTGCTTTTAAATTGAAAGTAATTAATGGATATTTTATAGTAAAAAGAAAGTTGATTCCATTTCCGTTTCATTTTATAATCAAAAACACAGGTTTGCCTTCCGAATTTTTTAGTTGTGTTTTTTGCCCTCCCGAAAGCTGAGTTTTTAAAGCGATTCGGATAAAAAAAGGGAGTTAGATTTGCATCGTTCAAAAAACAAGAAAACTGGGTCTAACAATTAAAAACGAAAAAAATGAAAACGAGAAATTTGTTTGTTCAGGTGATGTTGGTAGTTTTTACACTGATTTCTATCAACGTTTGGGCCGGTAATGAAGATAGCAGTAATTCAAGTTACAAGATCTCCCCCGATCTGAATTTCAGTCCGAATTCCGGTTTCCAAAAGAGTTGGGCGATTGCCTATGGCGAAGCAAAAACTCCGGTTCACGTATTCCTGAAAGAAACTAAAAAAGGACAGGAATATGTGGTTCGCACCAGTTACTTCGAAGTGAAATATGTGAATGGCGCACAAGGCTTTGGCGCAAGAATGGTTAATGGTTCGGAAAGCACCGTGAGCGAAAACTTGAATGCTGCCGTATTAAACCAGACAGAGCTGGGTAACCAGAAATGTATTTCATCAGAGGCTATTGGTAACGACCGTGTGCTGGAAATGATTGCCAGCTATTTGCCCGACTTAATCAATGAGCAATACAACAGCATCCTGAATTAATTCTATAGACTAAGAATTGGTGAGCCGTCTCAAGCAATTGGGGCGGCTTTTTTATTTCCGCCGACCGGCACTTTGCGCAAATGAATTATCTTTACCCATCCTGAAAGAGGTAGGGCATGAAGAAGGTACTGATTATAACGTATTACTGGCCGCCATCGGGTGGAGCAGGTGTTCAGCGGTGGCTGAAGTTTGCCAAATATTTGCCCGAATATGGCTGGCAACCCATCGTATTGACAGTCGATCCGGAATATGCCAGTTATCCGCAGCGCGACGAAACTTTGGCTTCCGAAGTGCATCCCGATTGCCTGGTTTACACCACCAAAAGTTTCGAGTTTTATAATCTGTATAAAATTATCTCCGGAAAGAAAGAGGTTCCCTACGGGGGTTTTGCGAATGAGTCAAAAGAGGGAACACTGCAAAAAGTATCCAAATTTTTGCGCGGAAACTTCCTGTTGCCCGATCCCCGAAAAGGCTGGAATAAATACGCTTTCCGAAAAGCTATCGAGTTGGTCGAACTTCATCAAATCGATACCGTTGTAACTACCAGCCCGCCACATTCTACCCAACTCATCGGGTTGAAGCTGAAGCAAAAAATGAGCATTCGCTGGATTGCCGACTTGCGCGATCCGTGGACCGACATTTATTACTACAACCAGTTCAGGCATACCGCTTGGGCCAAAAAAGCCGACCTGAAAATGGAGCGGAAGATCGTTGAAAGAGCCGATCAACTAATTACTGTAAGCCAAGATGTAAAACGCCTTTTTGCCGAAAAGTCCACTTTGCCAATTGCCGCCAAGACAGTGGTGATTCCAAACGGTTTTGATGAAGAGGATTTTCAGAATTCATTGGTTGCCACTGAATCCAGGAAAGTGATTACATACACCGGAACTATCTCGGAAGCCTACGATATAACCAGCTTGCTCAAAGCTTTCAATCAAATGCCTGACCAGACTAAAAATAGTCTGTTGATCAGGTTTGTGGGGAAAGTTCCGTCACCGGTAGCCAATCAATTCCGGGAAGTTGGCATTGAGGTAGAACTGGTTGGTTATGTCGATCATCCAAAATCGATCGAATATTTGCTGCGATCAGACCTGCTTTTGCTGGTTATTCCGAAAGTGAAGAACAATCAGGGTATTTTAACCGGAAAGTTTTTTGAGTATCTGGCCTCGCGAAAACCAATTTTGGCTATTGGTCCGGTCAATGGCGATTTGGACCATATTATCCGCGAAACCCGGTGTGGCGAACTGTTTGACTATGCCGATGCTGATGGTATTTTTCGATATATCCTGAAAAAACTGGGAGGCAACGATAAGTTCGTCGGATCGGAACAAGTTGAAAAATATTCGAGACGGCAGCTTACCGCCCAAATTGCAGAACTACTGAACGCTTCAAATCCTGTTGCATGAGCCAAACAATTATCATCAACCGAAAGCTGTCGGAAACCGAATTGGCCGAAATAAGTCGGCTGGCCGAAGCGGGAGCTCAGGTTTTTGCTTTGTCGGCGGGACATTCGCCTGAATTTGCGCCAACCATCAAGTTCAACGCCGATGAGAAACGGGAAGTGAACTACCAAACAATGGATGAAGTACTTCATTTGGGCGATGTTTCGGTTGGAGAACAAACGGTCGCTGATCTTTTTCGCATCGACACGGCCAGCGTTTGGCATTACCATAAATTCAGGGTGTATTTTGCCGTGCGTAACCTGATGTATCTGGTTCGCCCGCTCGAAAAGCAGTTCGGTAATTTTGACGATCACATCTGGTTTGTTTCTTCGGAAGCCAGGCCGTTGCAAAGGCTGTTTCCTCAAGTCGATTTTCGGTTTCCGGTAGCATCAGCCAAGGCAAAACTGAACGTTGGACATTTGTTCAGTTATCTGTTGCTGACCAAATACCGCATCTTAAATTACTTTTTCAGGACAAAAAAACAACCTGAATATTTGCTCTACCTGACTGAAAAATATTCTACCGTTTTAAATAAAGAAACCCTTCAGCCTGATTCGGGGCATCACATTCTGGAATATTTAATCGGGAAACTCGACCATCGGTTTGCATTATTGACTGAAGTGCTGATGCCCAAACCGCGCGGCAAATCGGATTATTCTTATTCGCAGCGGCAGTTTCAGACAGCGTGGAACCAGTGCCCGAAAATCTTTCTGGAAGGTGCGCTATTTTCAGGAATCTTGAAAAGCAGCGTTCGAAAATCGGTCAATACTGCGCATCAACAATTAAAATCTGCGTACCACGAAGTCAGAAAAGCAGAGCTTTCAACAACCCAGAAACTCGCGTTGGAAGTATTCCGTTCGCTCGACAAATCGTCGGTCTTCTTTCTGTACCGGTACTTTGCTTCACGCGAATATTTCAGCAAAACTAGGTTAAAAGCCATCATTGCCGCCGACGAAAACAGTCCGTTGACCAAATCGGTTTTGGATGCGGCAAAATTTTGCGGCATCAAGGTCATTGGCCTGCAGCATGGCACGATGCATGATTTACATCCGGCTTATTTGTACACGCCAAACGACGCTCAGAACAAGGTAATGCCCGATTTGACACTTACCTGGGGAAAATACTGGGAACAGTTTCTGACTGAAAAGGGTAATTATCCGCGTGGTTCGGTGGTGTCGGTCGGGCAAATCAGAACCGATGTCATCCCGCGTTTGCTTCAGGCGGAGAAGCAGAAACAAGCCACTGCCACACAGGTGATTTTGTTTGCCTCGCAGCCGCAGCGCGACCCCGAATTGCGTTACCAGGCAGCATACGATGTTTTTAAGGCAGCCCGTCGGTTGCCCAACTCAAAACTGATCGTGAAGCTTCATCCGCGCGAGTTTGCAGATGCTGACTATTATCGGGATATTGCCAAAGATGCCTTGTGCACCAATTTTGAACTCAACACATCGTCGGATTTGTACCAGCTGATTGCTTCGTGCGATGTGTTGATCACCTGTTTCTCGACTGTGGGAACTGAAACGGTTTACTTCCACAAGCCTCTGGTCATTTTAGATCACCTGAATCAGGACATCATGGGATATGCTGCCGAAGGTGTGGCTTTTCATGCCACCAATTTTGACGATTTGATCCGGATTCTTTCAGGAATACTTCGCGGAAACCTGAAAATTGACCGCGAAAAATACGATCAGTTTATTCAAAAATATGCTTTCCAGATTGATGGAAAAGTAGCTGAACGCTGTATTCAGGCAATTACTTCTGCAACGTAGCTTTCAAATATTTCTGAATGGCTAAATCGAGCTGATTTTGCTTTTCGAGCAGTAGTTCCACAAACTCGCGGAATGCACCTTCACCTCCTTTGCGTGTCAGTCTAATTTTTGCATATTTTTCCATATAGGTGCATGCATTGGCAGGTATAGCGCTAAAACCTACTGCTTTAAGTAGCATGGCATCATTCAGGTCATCGCCAATATAGGCGACCTCTTCCATCGAGATATTTAATTCAGCACAAAGTTTTTCAGCCACTTCGAGTTTATTCTTTACTCCGATAAAAAGGTGATTTATTTTCAGCTTCTCAGCTCTGCGCCAAACAATTTTGGTGTTTTCGCCGGTGATAATACCAAACGGGATATCCAAAAGTTGCAGAAAAATAACACCGGCACTGTCGGCTGTATTAAATTTCTTTAGCTCATTCCCGGTTTGGTCGTAGTACATTCCTCCGTCGGTCCAAACCCCATCGATATCCG
The DNA here is from genome assembly GCA_964422425.1 of uncultured Odoribacter sp. GTDB lineage: Bacteria > Bacteroidota > Bacteroidia > Bacteroidales > Prolixibacteraceae > Aquipluma. The sequence goes on along the minus strand of CAYRBM010000050.1, from coordinate 7,273 downwards.
ATAAAACCAATTTAATCTTCATGTGTCAATATTTTAAGTTCGAAGTGACTAAAAATTCGGAGTTAGACCGAACACCGATCACTTCTTATTCAAGCATTTCAGGATAAATAATTTCGTTGGCCGGAATTGCAATTTTGAGGCGTTTCCCGATTACTCGTTCGCGATCGGCCCATTTGAAACCATTTCCGGGACTGAGCATGTGCAAATCGGCTTCGGTAACAGTTTCTCCGGCGTCCATCATACGAAGTGTGGCGATCGAACGTTCCAGTTTAATGCGTGTATCTGTCACCTTTTCGCTGATGAACATGCCATATTCACCAATCGCATATTCGGTGTTCCGGATGTCGCGCACCATTCGCCAGATTCCTTCGGGCTCGAGCGAACCACGGTGATCGGTGCCTTTCATATTGCGGTCGAGGGTAATGTGTTTCTCGATGATTTCGGCGCCCATTCCCACGGCCACAGCGGGCATCAAAATTCCGATGGAATGATCGGAGTAGCCAATTTTATATTGCGGATATTGTTCCTTCAAATAAGCTATCGTCTTCAGGTTGATGTTCTGATATTCAGACGGATATTGCGAAAGGCAATGCAGAATGCTGATTTCAGAATGATGCCGGGTGATTACTTCCAGCGCATCGTCGAGCTCTTTTTTTCCCGTCATCCCGGTCGAAAGAATCATCGGAATCCGGGTTTCGGCCATCGCTTCCAGCAGCGGCAGGTTGGTCAGGTCGCGCGAAGCAACTTTCAACCGGTCGGGTGTAAACAACCGCAACATCGAAAGGCAGCCTTTGGCGCACAAGGTTTCTACAAATTCCAAACCTTTGGCTTTGGCATAGCGGTAAACCTCAAAATGTTGTTCGTCGTTCAGTTCCAGAAAAGCCCGGTGTTCGCCGTAGGTTTTTCCGAATGAATTGGGATTTTCGTACGGACGGTGCATTTCGGAGGCAGAAAGCTCTTCGTTCAGATCGCGGCGGGTCATTTTCACCGCGTTCATGGGCATCAGCTTTTGTCCGAACAAATGGTCGATCACCGGTTCGGTAATCACATCGATCAGTTTTTTGGCAATTTCAACTTCTCCGTTGTGATTTTGTCCGATTTCGCCGATGATGTACGTAGGATTTACCATTTCAATTGTTATTTCTGATTTCTCCGGATTTCATTTTTCATGATTTCCAGAATTTCCGGGTGCCGGTCGAGCCAGGCCACAATTTCCGGAATCGCAAAATTAGGGTTTTCCGTGCTGAGTTGTGCAAATATTTCTTTCTGAATTTCGAAATCTTCGGGAGTATCCAGTGTCATTCGGATATCAGTGCGCGAAAATACCAGCGGACTTGCCTGAATAAACTGAACGTTGAACAATTCGGGATGGCCATAAACAAAATTGGTAACATGTTCGTGGTACAATTTTTCGGAAGTTATTTGCGCTACTTTCTCCAAAGCCGATAGTTTTACCGCTTCTGTCCAAAATCCAAAATGAGTCAATATGGATGGTTTATTTCCGGCCAGTTGAAAACTCAGGTAATCGGCATCCGATTGCTCAAACTGGCTGATGAGGGTTTTCATGCTTTCCGGATCGAGAAATGGGTTGTCGGCACAAACGCGGATGATTTTGCTGAAACCGTTTTTTCGGGCAGCCTGAATGAAGCGGTCGAGAACATCATTTTCCGAACCTCGGAAAACCGGGAAATTGTGCCGGGCAGCCAACTCACAAATCCGGTCGTCTGATGGATTTTCGGTAGTTGCCAGCACTGCCGGAACATTCAGTCGCTTAACTTTCTCAATGAGAATATCCAAAATTGACTGATCCTTCCAAAAAGGTTTAATGACCTTTTCGGGCATCCGGGTCGATCCGGTTCGGGCCTGAAGAATGATGCCTGTTTGAGACATGTTTATGTGTGCATGTAAATGAAGTTCAAAAATACGGAATTAAAATTCAGGATATTCCTTTAAAATCAGGCCTGATCCCTTTTTTACCTTTTGTTTCTTTGGCCTGAAAAATGGGAAGCCTTCTTTTTGAGCTTGATATAAATTTCGCTTCGGACTAAGGTAAAAGCAGGTTCCAAACGAGAAGCTGGCATATTCTGAAATGGATGGAATCAGGAATGCGAAACAATTATCGGTTCCAAAATAGACTTGCCCAAATTTTTTGTTAACCAGAAAGGCCAGTGGAATATTGAAAAAAGAATTTCCAATTACACTTATACCGGAACTCATGCTGAATTCAGGATTAAATTCGTACCTGGCTGATGCTGAAATGCTGTTGTAGGAAAAGTCTTTTGAATGAACATACCTGTTGACCAGGCCGATTGACCATTGAGGATTCACCATATATTTTAATCCTGAAAAGATGGTAAACGGAAGTTCGCGTGAAAATTCTGCACGCTGATAACTAATCTTATACAAATCGGAAATAGAATCGAGGTAGTTTATACTCGCTTGATTTTTGACGATAAATTCGTTGCCTTCCGCATCCAGTGAGCTGTTTATGTTTTTAGCAGAAAATGTATATGAGCCGTTCAAATATTTCGAATTCAGATTCGTTTTCCAGTTTATTTTTCCCAAATCGAGAATGCTGACAGAGAAAGATAAATCGGGTGTTATCCTGTAATTTAATCCCAGATCGACGCCAAATCCCGGATTGCCAATGTTGGTCAGATAGCTCAACGTTTTTGATCCGGTTAAAATAGAAAACCCGCTGATCGATCCGTCGGTCTCGAAAATGGTGGTCTCCGGAACGGATAGGTAAACCATTCCATCCGATTTTAGCTGGTAATTTTCTGATTCTTTGTGAATTTTTCCGGATAATTCGGAATACAGCGATGATTTTCCCAAGTACAATTTTGCTCTGATTCCTACTGATAAACTGTTCCGCTGATTAGTGGCAGAAAAGCCCAGGCTATAATCGCGGTAGTGAACTGCCTGAGCAGGCAGATCCTGCAATTGATCAACAATCACCTTCTGGATTCCAGACTTTGCAATAAAATCAGTTACCGGCCCATCAATTTGGGTGGCAAAGAACTGGTTTTCCCTAATCCTGAAATTAAAACAGCCAATTGCTGATCTGAATGTAATGTTTAACAGATTGGCATCTATATTTTGAATAAATGTTGACCGCTCAATCATACTCTGAAGCACCTCTTTATAATCTTCGTTTGTAGTTGCCCCGCTTATAAATTTTGTGACGAGTTTTCGGATTGTTTCCTGGTTACTGTAGCCTATATTTGTGCCTCCAATGGGGAAGAAGCTGATCGTAAGTGTTTTTTGAGAACTTAGAAATGCCGGATTATAACTTGCGGCATTGAATTGGTCTTCAAAAGAATAAAAAGATAATCCCGTTTGTGCCACGGTCTGTAGGATCGACAGCAGGCCAATCAAAAACACAAGGTGTAATCGCCGTATGATTTTAATATGTGAACGGTAGAGTTTCAAACTTATCGGGCTATTCAAAATTCGGATCTGATATTGCAAATAAACGACAAAAAAAAGCAGGAATAAAATTGGTTATTCCTGCTTCCTGAATTTTTTATTTCTTCATTAAAACTCGGCGTTTTTCGGTGTTCTTGGGAAAGCAATTACGTCGCGGATGTTGCCCATGCCGGTTACGAACAAAAGCAAACGTTCGAATCCTAACCCGAAACCTGCATGTGGTACAGTTCCAAAGCGGCGAGTATCCAGGTACCAGTCCATTTCGTGCGCTGGAATACCCATTTCGTCCATGCGGGTGAGCAGTTTTTCGAGGTCTTCTTCGCGCTGCGAACCGCCAATGATTTCGCCAATTCCGGGGAAAAGCACGTCCATCGCGGCAACAGTCTTCCCATCCGGGTTTTGCTTCATGTAGAAGGCTTTGATTTCCTTTGGATAGTTGATCAGGATAACTGGTTTCTTGAAATGTTTTTCAACCAGGTAACGTTCGTGTTCGCTCTGCAAATCGGTTCCCCATTCAACCGGGAACTGGAATTTTTTCTTCTTGTAATGGTTCGAATTCCGAAGAATTTCAATGGCTTCGGTATATGGCAGGCGAATAAAATCGTTTTCGAGCACAAACCGTAGTTTTTCAACCAGTTCCATCGAGCGGTCCTCTGCCGGCTTGTTCTTTTCTTCTTCCTGAAGGCGTTTGCTAAGGAATTCAAGGTCGTCCATGCAGTTATCGAGCGCATATTTGATCAGGCTTTTCAGAAAATCTTCGGCCAAATCCATGTTGTCCTGCAATTCGTAGAAAGCCATTTCAGGTTCAATCATCCAGAACTCGGCCAGGTGACGGGCTGTGTTCGAATTTTCGGCGCGGAACGTTGGCCCGAAGGTGTAAATTTCGCCCAAAGCAGTTGCTCCCAGCTCACCTTCCAACTGACCGGAAACCGTCAGATTGGTTGATTTTCCGAAGAAGTCCTGCGCAAAATCAATGCTTCCGTCTTCCAAAAGTGGTGGATTTTTCGCGTCGAGTGTGGTTACGCGGAACATTTGACCGGCGCCTTCAGCATCCGAACCCGTAATAATCGGGGTGTGCAGGTAATAAAATCCTTTGGTATTAAAATATTGGTGAATGGCAAAGGCCATGGCGTGACGAATACGGAAAACGGCGCTGAACGTGGCGGTGCGGAAACGCAAGTGAGCATTTTCGCGCAGGAATTCGAGGCTGTGTTTTTTGGGCTGGATGGGGTATTTCTCCGGATCAGCCTTTCCGTAGATCACGATCTCGGTGGCATTTAGTTCAACAGCCTGCCCGCTTCCCTGGGAAGCAACCAAGTCGCCCGTGATGCCCAATGCGGTACTTGTATTGATATCTTTCAGCAATTCTTCGCCAAAACGTTCAACATCAGCAACAACCTGAAGATTGTGGATAGTTGAGCCGTCGTTTAAGGCAATGAAATTCACGTTTTTGCTTCCGCGTTTGGTTCGTACCCATCCTTTGACAACCACCTGTTGCCCGATTAACTCTCCTTTCAGAATCTCTTTAATTTTCAGTCGTTTCATCTTATTTATGTTGTTTGCTGATTATTTTTTTGATGTACGCAAATGTAGATTTTTCTGCCTGAAATCAGGGGTCCGACTTTCAGAAATAAAAAATCAGGAATAAAAATTAAGATTTACTTACCGTTCTTAATCTGTTCGATTTGAGGGGCAAGCATTTGCCAGGTTTCTTCAGGGATTTTGGCGCCAACAACTTCAACGACGTGTCCGGCGAGTAATGATCCGAGTTTTCCTGCCGTTTCCAAATCATGCCCTTCGGCCAGTGCATATAAAAATCCTGAAGCATAAATGTCGCCTGCGCCAGTGGTGTCAACACTTTTCGCCGGAATGGCTTCTATGCGGATTACCCGGTTGCCCGATTTAATCATCGATCCCTGTGCGCCTAGTTTAACCACCGCCAGTTGGCACATTTCGCCAATAACATGCAGTGCATCTTCCGGATTCTTTCCTGTGAGCGACTGGGCTTCGTCTTCGTTGGCAAACACAATGTCCACATATTCGCGGATCACCCGATGCAGAAATTCCATGTTCGCAGCGACGATGTTGAAACTGGCCATGTCGATTGAAACCAGCAGTCCGCTTTCTTTTGCAACTTTCATTGCCGATTCTATCAGGGCATGATTTTGAACCAGGTAACCTTCGATGTGCATAATGCCGTAATCGCGGAATATTTCGGGGGTCATTTCCTCTGCGGTCAATTCCATTGCTGCGCCCAGGTAGGTGCCGAATGTGCGTTCGGAATCGGCGCTGATCAATCCGGTTGCATGCCCGGTACCCGTTTCGCTATAAAAAAAATGCGTATTGATGTTGTTTTTGCGGAAATCGTCGATATAAAATTTGCCAAATTCATCGTCGGAAATCTTGCCAATGTATCCGCATTTTCCGCCGAGTTTGGCGATTCCGTGCACCGTATTGGCAGCGGAGCCTCCGGTCTGAACAGTTCGCTGATTATTTTTTGTTTCTTTTTTAATTTCTTCGGAAAGGCGGGAATCGACCAAAGTCATACTTCCTTTAGGTAACCCAAATTTCTGAAGCACAGTATCGTCGCTGATATGGATTAAAACATCGATGAGTGCATTTCCGATTCCGAGAATAGATTTTTGCTTGTTTGGCGCGCCAGAGAATAGATTCATGAAAATAAATTTTTTGCAAAAATATTTTTTCTTTTCGGAAATGCTATTATTTTTGCAACGCTTTTAAAGAAACACACGTTCACAGCAAAAGCTAAATTCCCTAGTAGCTCAGTCGGTTAGAGCGGCGGACTGTTAATCCGTAGGTCGTAGGTTCAAGTCCTACCTGGGGAGCCGATATGATAAGTTATATTGACAAAAACGCCTGAAATCATTGATTTCAGGCGTTTTTTGTTCCCAATTTCTGCCAGGAATTTGAGAAATCCATGTTCGGCCATATTCTGTCGGAACAAACAGATAAAAAACGAAGAAAGCATTCATTTACTTTGTCGGACAGCGAAGTAATCACCATCCTGATCCTGTTTCATGCCAGGCAGTTTCGTAATCTCAAACACTTTTATCTTCACTATGTAAGTCAACATTTGCGAAAAGAATTCCCTTGTCTTGTATCCTACAACCGTTTTGTTGAACTTCAGCAGAAAGCAACCATGCCAATGGCTATCTTTTTGAAAAACTTCTGTTTGGGTCAGTGTACCGGAATATAATTCATTGATTCAACGCCTCAGAAAGTTTGCCATATTCGCAGGGAACATTCAAACAAGGTGTTCAAAGGTCTGGCCACTAAAGGTCAGTATTCAATCGATTGGTTCTTTGGTTGTTAACTTCACCTGATTATCAACGACCGGGGAGAAATCCTTGATTTTATGCTCACCTAGGGAAACGTGGACGATCGCGAACCACTGAAGCAAAAATCTTTTCACAACAAGATCTTTGGCAAACTTTTCGGCGACAAAGGGTATATCTGTAAAACCTTATTTGAGCAACTCTTTATCGATAGAATACACCTGATTACCAAATTGAGAAAGAACATGAAAAACTGCCTGATGCACATTCATGATAAAATCCTGCTAAAGAAAAAGGGCTCTGGTTGAAACTGTTAACGATGAACTTAAAAACATCTGCCAGATTGAACATTCCAGACACAGAAGTTTTGAGAACTTCCTGACAAACTTACTTTTAGGATTAATTGCTTACTCGTTTTCCCCAAAAACCTTCCTTGTACATCGATATCATTGATAAAAATGCAATTGCAGCCTAAAATTAGATCGAACTCACGTTAATTCTACTTTAACAGATTAAAAAAAGTGATTAAATCATTGATTTTCTTCGCC
>CAYRBM010000049.1:0-33588 GCA_964422425.1 uncultured Odoribacter sp. | reverse complement strand
TTCGAACCCAGATCGAAAGAACCGGAATCTTTTATTCTATCCATTGAACTATGGGACCGGCTGTTTTCAGCGAGCACAAAAATAATAAAACTTGCATTTCTATTGCCTTTTTCTTTCAAAAACATCGGAGCTATTCCAGTTTTTTACCAACAGATAAATATGTATTTCAGAATCAGATGAATTACAACACTCCTGGTGTTAATAATTTTTCGTACACATCTTCTGCTGCGAAAAGAATTGTACTACTTTTGAATTGCATAAAATTAGCTGTATGATCACTGAAGAACTTTTGAAAGAATGTCGCCTGGAATTTGAAGAATATTTTCAATCGCTGGTCATCGATTCGCCACTCCATCACCGTCAGGTTGATGAAATAAGGGCTCACTCACTTCGGGTGGTCAGCAATACTTTACTTTTGGGCAAGGTCGTTCTGCCGAATACCGAAGATCTTCGTACTGCCGAGATTATTGCCTTGTTTCATGATCTTGGCAAAGCTAAAATGGTGGTTCAGGGCACCGAATCACCTACCAACATCCAGCGCGATCATGCCGGTTATTCTGCAAAACTCCTTCAGCAATCGGGTATCTTCCCGAAAATGACAGCAGACTTGCAGCAAATCATTATCAAATCAATCGAAAATCACAGCAAAATTAAACTACCCAAATTCGACAGTGAGCAGCAAACCCTTTTTGCCCGGCTGCTGCGCGATGCTGACAAACTAGATATCTTCGAGTCCTCCTACCGCTATTTCAAAGAAAAATATGGCATACAGCCGCTTGTAACTTTCGACCTGATTAATTCTGCCGAAGTCTCGGAAAAAGTCATCAAAAGCATTATGGCCGGAAAAACAGCCTCCATTGAAGACATGAAAACCATGAACGACTATAAACTGCTGTTGATTTCCATGGCTTTCGACCTCAATTTCAAACATACTTTCCGGATAATGAGTGAAAAACAATACATCCAGAAGATTTACGAAACCCTTCCAAAACGCGACCAGATTATCGATGCTTACCGGGGTATCAAACTGTTTGTCGAGAATAAATTTGTGTCCTGAAACTGGTTGGTTATGGCAAAGCAATTGATTTGTCTCTGTAACATGGTTACCGAAAATGAAATCGTCGCGGCCCTGAAGAAAGGTGCACGATCAACCTCCGATATTCAGAAAATGACAGGAGCCGGAACCAGTTGCGGCAGATGTTTGGTTGTTATTGACGGCCTGGTAGAAGATTTTTTGGCCCAATTGCCGGCAGAACCTCAGCAGCGAATCGACTTCAAATTCTGATTTACCTTAGCAAATCACTTTTCCCATTCTTAGCTTACCCGCTTTGTACCTGAGAAGTTTCTTCGGTACTCCGCCGGAGTGCAGCCCTAGCTTTTCCTGAAAATCCGCTTAAAATTGGACAAGTTATAAGACCCGCATCGAAAAGCAATTTCAGAAATTGTCTGATTGGATTCAGTCAGTCAGCGACTTGCAAAACCGATGCGATAATTATTCAAAAAATCGACAAACGACCGGCCTGATTTTCTGATAAAATTTCATAATTTTGAGAAACATGGCCCTCTATTTAAACCATTCGGAGTCCAATTACGTTAAAAGACCGAAAACCCTTCTAAAAAAAGATATCTATGAAAAAACTACACGTCCTATCAACAGTCGTTCTGGCGGGCTTTCTTATTGCCGGATGTTCGCAAAAAGACACTATCGCCCCGGCAGAAGACGAGGCTTTAACATTGAAGAGTGCCTCTATAGATGCCGAATATGAGATGGTTCCCAATGAAATCATCGTTAAATTCAAAGAAGGAACACAAGCTTCAAAAAAGGAATTAGTTTTTGCAAAGCTGGGTGGAAAATTAAAGGAAAAAATCCTGACTAAAATGATGGAAAAAAATGGAGAAAAGGAAGGTATTACCCTGGTTTCAACTGTCGGTTCGGTAAAGGATGCCATTGCTAAAGCCAAAGGTATGCCCGAAATTGAATACGCTGAACCCAATTACATTTACCAGCATTGCGCTACTTCCAATGATACTTATTACACCAATGGTTCACTTTGGGGAATGTATGGTGATGCTACCTCTCCGGCCAATCAGTTTGGAAGTCAGGCTGGGGAAGCATGGGCAGCAGGACATACAGGTTCAAGTGCTGTCTTTGTGGGTATTATCGACGAAGGTTACATGTACTCCCATGAAGACCTTGCAGCGAATGCAGGTGTAAATCCTGGGGAGGTTGCTGGTAATGGTGTTGATGACGATGGAAATGGATATGTTGACGATGTTTATGGCTGGGATTTCGATGGCAATAACAGTTCAGTATTTGACGGTGTTGGCGATGACCATGGGACCCATGTTGCCGGAACAATTGGTGCTAAAGGAGGAAACGGAATAGGTGTTGCAGGCGTTTGCTGGAATGTAAAATTACTTAGTGCCAAGTTTCTAGGTAAACGTGGTGGAACTACTGCTAATGCAATTAAAGCAGTTGATTACTTTACCGATTTAAAGGCTCGTCATGGATTAAACATTGTTGCAACGAATAATTCATGGGGCGGTGGTGGATTTTCTCAAGCTTTAATGGATGCAATTACTAGGGCCGCCAATTCTGGTATCCTTTTTATAGCTGCTGCAGGCAACAGTAGCACTAACAATGATGCTACCCCAAGTTATCCATCCGGGTACAATGTGGCAAATGTTATTGCGGTTGCATCAATAACCAACACTGGCACATTATCAAGTTTCTCTCAGTATGGTGCAACAACTGTTGATTTAGGAGCGCCAGGTTCTGGCATTTTGTCAACAGTTCCAAAATCAGTAAAAGGTGCTATTGTCTCTGGTTATGCCAGTTATAGCGGAACTTCTATGGCCACACCACATGTTACCGGCGCTGTAGCTTTGTATAAAGCAAGTAACCCTTCAGCAACCTCCGCTCAAATAAAGGCAGCAATTCTGAGTTCAACTGTTGCTACGACTTCTCTTTCAGGGAAATGTGCAACAGGCGGAAGATTAAATGTGAGTGGATTCTAATTCCAAATAAAATTTCAAATAAAATAGGCTGACTCCTCCCCGAGCCAGCCTATTTTATTTTCGCAAACTGCGACTGTAAACAGATAACTAATTCTTTTTTGCAGCCCAGTCAACCGCACAACCGATGTGTTCTTTTACTTTGGGGTCCTGAAAAGCTTCTGGAGTGTGGCCCAAAACGGTATAATACGAGCGGGTTTGTCCCATTTCCTGGTACCAGATCAGCGGATGGTCGCCCATCTTCCACTTATCATCTTTCAGGGTCTCGGCGTCCAGCGAAGTTTCATCCAAACGAGCCAAAACTTTTACCCTGGCACGCGGATTTTCCTTAAAAGTGTACCACTCGTCAAAAGTACGATAGGTCTTCATTCCTTTAAACGGCGCCATCGAAGGGTGATCTGTATTTTCAAAGATTACGGTTCCGGTCTGTGCCTTGGGGTGCGTTTTAAAGAAAGCTCCATTCAGCTTGCCATACCAGGGCCAGTCGTACTCGCAATCAGCAGCGGCATGAATACCCACGAAACCTTTGCCGGTATTCATAAACGCTTCAAAATCTTTTTGCTGCTTTTCGTTCAGCACATCCATCGTTGGATTCAGGAAAACAACCACATCAAAGTTTTTCAGAAAATCGGGAGTAAACAAATCGCCGTTTTCGGTGGCTGTTACCACCCATTTGCGATCCTGTGCCAGATCGCTCATCATTTTGATTCCGGACGAAATGGAGTTGTGCCGAAAACCTGAAGTTTTAGAGAAGACTAACACGTTGATTTTTTTATCCTGCGCCATGCCTGCAAGTACCACTACAAAAAGCAGACAAATTAAGGAAGTAAGTTTCTTCATGGTTTAATTTATTTAGTTTATTGGTATGCAAGAATACAAAATTTCGAAGCAAAAAACGGGTTTGCCGGATACCTATTTTTCAGAATATCCCTGCAAACCCGTTCGTTTCTGCCCAATACTGTCTTTTATCCGGAGAACTTCTTATTTAGTATGAGTTTCGGTTGATGGAGCCACCTGTTCGGTGTGCTCAGCTGCCGATTTCTTTTCAATAGGTTCCGGATTCCAGCCTAACAGGAAAAGAAGCATGAAAAAGCCCAGGACATAGGCAACCGCAACGTGCCAGCCAGCCTTTAACCAGGAGAAAACCGACCGCGCCTCGTGAAATTTATTGGAGATAGCAACTCCGGCCGACGAACCAAACCAAATCATTGATCCGCCAAAACCTACGGCGTAAGCAAGCATCCCCCAGTCGTATCCGTTTTGTTCGAGCGCCAGCTTGGTTAATGGGATGTTATCGAATACGGAAGAAACAAAACCCAGGGTGAATGCCGTTTGCCACGAAGCAGCCGGCAATTCTTCTACCGGCATGAGCGAAGCACAGGTTACCAGCGATATCAGAAAGATGGATCCGGCAATTGAATTTCGCGCCTCCAGCCAGTCAGTTTTACGAATAAATGCACCAATCAGAATGGCCACCCAAACGCCCAACGCCGGAAAATCGAAAAATACGTTGGTTGCAATAGTCAGCAATAAAATCAGAACCACAATTCCGATTCTTGTCCAGTCAATCCCGACGCCAATGGTCGAGTCTTTTTGAATACGTTGATACTTATCCTGCTGAACGGAAGCGAAAATGGAGAAAAAGGCCAGCGCCGTAAAAGCAGCAATGTAAGCATGAAAAACATTAAACGGATTAACTCCTTCAATCCACATCAGCGTTGTGGTTGTGTCACCAATTACACTGCCCGAACCTCCGGCATTACTGGCCGCAACAATAGCTGCTATATACCCAATATGTACTTTTCGGTGAAAGACAACCAGTGCAATGGTTCCCCCAATCAAAGCAGCCGCAATGTTGTCGAGAAACGATGACAATACGAAAACTGCAATCAGTAATACCAGTGGCCCTTTCCAATCGTTGGGGAGTAAGTTAGGGAGGTATTCCGGAACTTTCGACTCCTCGAAATGACGGGCAAGAATGGCAAACCCGATCAACAATCCCAATAAGTTGACCAAAACGCTCCACTCGCCGACACGCATTTCTTTGTTCAAGATCTGATCGGCAAAAGGAACATGCCCGAAAAGATGTTCAGCAAGGTTAAAATCTGCAATAAAAACAAACTTAAAAATCAAAATAGCAGCCAGTCCGACAAGGGCAACTACCAGCGTGTGGCGATGAAACAGAGCAACGCCCAGTAATGTCAATCCAAACAAAATAAATTCCGGCCTGATTCCAAAAATCAGAGGTAAAACTTGTCCTAAAATCATAATTAATGTGTTAAATTTTTTAATCCGCTATTTGGGTGAGGTGAAAATGGATTTGGGATTAAATTTCAACATCGGATAACCCTCCAAAGCGACCAGCAGGAGTAATTGACAAGAAACAGACTAATGCTTTTATTAGAGTATAAGGTATTTGCAAACTGACTCAGCCCCGATAAAAAATCCTGAAATCGTTTGACCGTTTTATCCAGATTTTCCTGATTATTAAATCCGGAGAACGTGAATGAAAAAATCAGGTTCTCGATAGCAGCGAGTGGAAGATTTTGTGTGCCCTCATTCAAAGCTACCTGTGCCGCTTCCTGGTGCGGATTTGCTTTGTTTGGCTGCTCTGCGCAATAACCAAAATTCAAAATAATCAGAAACCCAACCAACAGGAAAACCGATTTCATTCGCCTCTTATTTAAGCCTGGCCAAGGTAAAAAAAGAAAATCAAAAAATCGCATATCGCTTTGGCGTTCAGTTCTTGTTTTTGCAAATCTGTGTGTAATTTTGTATCATTTTAAAAGGTTGTAATACATTTTAAAGAAACAAACCGTTTAATGCTTCAGCAAACAGATTCTGTATGAAAACCAATAATCAACAACTGGCCATTGTGCTTTTAATCATCGTACTGATTGGCAATCCATTTAAAAATCAGGTTTTTTCACAAACGAGCATCCCCGAAACAGGAACTTACGATGGAAAAATTGGTGAAGATCAACTCATTCTTGTTGCCGAGAACACTGACTCCGCGCTGTTAAAAGGCTACTTTGTACAAAACCGTGGAAAAGCTGTTGAAGACAGTCATGTTTTTTCATTTCATCATTCCACCTTTATTCCAATATTCCAGTCTGATTTATATGTCGGAAAACTAAAATCGGCCAAAATAACACCAACCACTATTGCCGGAAAGCTCACTCTTTTGAACAAACGGAAATTCATTTTCTGGCACCCTAAAGTTGACGTAAGTTTTACCCGGCGCGAAGAACCTGAAATAATCACGAATAACAGGTATAAGGATGAAACATTTCCAACTTATGAAGTAAAGAGCGACCTTCTTTATGGAAAGGCCAAAGGATATTGGACAAGTTCCCCATACTCCGATGCACCCTACATTGAAGTGCTCGGAAAAGGTCTGATCAAAGCATTCAAAGATCCGGAATTGCTCGATTTAAAATTGGACATTTATTACCCCAAAACCGATCTTTTCAAAAACAGGCCCTTGGTTATGCTCATTCATGGCGGAGCATTTTACATTGGCAGCAAAGAGTCGGCAGCAGAAAAAGCGCTTGCGGCTACACTTGCCAAACGCGGCTATGTTGTCGCCTCAATTGATTATCGCCTTGGATTCAAATTGCTGGCCAGTGATGTTGAAATGAGCGCCTACCGGGCTATCCAGGATGCCCATGCCGCACTTCGATTTCTTGCCCACAATGCCAAAGGACTGGGGATTAATCCTGAACAGATTTATGTTGGAGGGACCAGTGCCGGAGGTGTGGCTTCGCTGAATGTTGCTTTTATGAAGAATGAAGAAAGACCTGACAGAATTCTGGAAGCTGAAAAAAGTGGACAAGTATCAAAAATTGAGGCTTCAGGAAATAAATACACCGAAAGTTTCCAGATTAAAGCAGTAGCTAATCTTTGGGGAGCTGTTTCCAACCCGGAAATTATAGATAAAGACGAAAAGATTTCAGTGATTTCTGTACATGGAACTGCTGATAACATTGTGCCTTTTGATTACGATTATCCATTCCAGAAAATGAAGGGTGTAAACCGGTTGGTGATGGATAAAATGTATGGCTCCAAACCTATTCACGACCGTTTGCAAATTCTGGGACACCGTAACCGCCTTGTTGCGCTCGACGGGCTTGATCACGAACCTGAACTGGAGACATACAACACGCTGAACCATTACATGGATACCGTAATTAACCACGTGGCACGTTTTTTTTATGAAGAAACAGCTCCAAACGTGTTTTTGCCTCCCAGTCAACTTACTGTTTCTGAGTCGGCCAATCTCAGACCAGTTTATTACGAAGTTAACAATGGGACACCAGTACGGGTAACGGCAACAGGTGGAGTAAAAACCAATGCAGACCCGATTGATGCTTCGATAATATGGATCAGAAATACAGACAAGCGACAGTTTAATGTATTAACAAACAATGAGTTTGAGGCTTGGAATCTGGTTAGTTTTCCTGTAGTAATTTCCCGATAATCTGCTTTTTAAAGCTGGTTTTTACCTTCCTTGTGTGTTAAGTTTACATTAACAAATGATACTTCGAGAACAAAGGACTTAAGAAATAAATAATTTGGCACCGCTTTTGAAATGTGAGACAGATATTTTTTTACAAATGGAAAAACTGAAATTACTTTTTACACTGGTGTTTTTACTTGCTATTCAGCAAGTATGTTTTGCCCAGTATAATGAGCAGAATTTTCCTCCTCAAAGCAGTCATGAAATTAAAATAAGTTTTGAGGTTAATGATTTTATCCCCAGCATGTATGGGGACGTGACTTCCGGACAACTCACCAGTAATTTTGTTTCCGAAGCAACCAATTGCCACCCTGGCAACAGTAAATCAAAAATAACCCAATCGGGGTTGAACTATTCGGTTACAAAAACAAACCTGATCTGCTCGGTCATCGAGTCGACTGTTTTTACGCGGCAGTGTACCGTTTTTGTACCCATCTACATTCAAGCAGCCAGTTTCCTTTTATAGCCTTTCTTTTTTTTGCGGTTATTGAATCCTGAAGCAATTTAGGTGCATTGCTATGTCCTTTCGGATTTAATAATTCGCTTTCCTGAAATGGATTACACAATCCACATGCGGCTTGCTTTGCCCAATTTCAGAATTTCTAAACTCATCTTTACTAATTGGAAATATTCATAAAAAGCTTGTTATCAGTGCTTTTTGTGCAGAATATATTCATTTTTTAACTTCATAAATTATTCTCAATGAAATCAAACACAAGTTTATCAAAAAACCTCAAGAGTGGATTTTCAATGGCTGTTATTCCAGTGACTTTGTTAACAGCAATTCTGGTTTATGTTTTCGTTTTTGGTGACGGCTCAAATTTCGTAGGTGGAAGTAATGCCAATGTCCCTCTTCCCGGAAACTATTTCGGCATCATTTACAAGGGCGGTGTGATTGTGCCCATTATCATTTGCTTGCTGCTCACCGTTTTATCGTTTGCTGTTGAGCGCTACCTGGCCATTAGTAAAGCGGCAGGAAAAGGTAAAATTTTCAATTTCATGTCCGATATTAATGGATTGCTCGATCATGGTAAAATTGAAGCAGCCAAAGAATCGTGTAATGAACAGAAAGGTTCGGTTGCTAATGTAATCTACAGTGGATTAGTGAAATATCAGGAAATGGAAAAGGAAAAGGCGCTACCGAAAGATCAGAAAGTTGTTTCCATTCAGAAAGAAATAGAAGAAGCTACTTCGCTTGAGTTGCCCGCTTTGGAACAGAACTTGGTAGTACTTTCAACCATCGCATCAATTGCCACCCTGATGGGACTTTTGGGTACAGTAATCGGGATGATCAAAGCATTTTCGGCTTTGGCAAATGCGGGTGCTCCCGACTCAGTTCAGTTGGCTGCCGGTATTTCCGAAGCATTAATCAACACTGCACTTGGTATTGGAACCTCAGCTTTGGCTATTATTTTCTATAACTTCTTCACAACAAAAATTGACAAGATTACCTATTCGATTGACGAAGCAGGTTTCACCATTGTTAACACGTTTGCTGCCAAGAATCAATAAGCGCTGATAAAAATGCCAAAGGTAAAAGTACCCAGAAAAAGCACAACAGTTGATATGACTGCCATGTGCGATGTGGCTTTTTTATTGCTTACTTTTTTTATGCTTACCTCCAACTTTGTGGCTAAAGAACCCATTGTGGTGGCTGTTCCTTCGTCAATTTCGGAAATCAAAATTCCGGAACGCGATATTGCAACGGTGCTGATTGACAAGGATGGAAAAGTGTTTTTCGGGTTGGATGCGCAACAGGATAGAAAAGAAGTGCTTGATAATGTCGGGAAAGCCTATAGTATCAGCTTTACTGAAAAGGAACTTGCCGAGTTCAGCAAAATAAGCATGTCTGGTGTTCCGGTTGAAAAGATGAAAGCATTTCTTGCCCTGAAACCCGAAGCAAGAGACAGTAAAGAAGCTGCCCTCGGAATACCGGCTGATTCGTTGAACAATCAGTTTAAGGTATGGATGAAAACAGCCCGGCAGGTTAACCGCAACCTGCGCCTTGCAATCAAATCTGATTCGCAAACTCCCTACAAAGTCATCAAAAGCGTGATGGGAACTCTTCAGGATATTGACGAAAACAGGTATAATCTGATCACCAGCCTTGAGCAGGTTTCAACTAAATAGAGAGGGAAAGAACAATGGCTGAAATGCAAGTTGAAGATAAAGGCAAAAAAGGTAAAAAACCGGCGCCCAAGAAGCACAGCACCCGTGTTGACTTAACACCGATGGTTGACTTAGGCTTTTTGCTGATTACCTTTTTTATGCTCACCACCTCGATGCTGAAACCACAGACGATGGAAATCAGTGTGCCTTCGAAAGATAAAGTGCAGGAAGAAGATCAGAACAAAGTGAAAGCGTCGCAGGCAATTACCATTGTGCTTGGAAAGGATAATTCACTTTACTACTATTTCGGTACCCAGGAAAACGGTGTTGATCCGGAAGTAATTCAAACCGACTATTCTTCAGAAGGAATCAGAAAAATGTTGGTTCAGAAAAATGCCGAAGTAATGATTAACGTGAACCAGTTGAAGGTTGACAAAGCCAATAAGAAGGTGAGCGAAGAGGAGTACACGAAGAAACTGTCGGAGTACAAATCGTCGAAAACCGCTCCGATCGTGGTGATCAAGGCAACCGACGAATCGAACTATAAAAATCTGGTCGACATCCTGGATGAGATGCAGATTTGTAACATTGGCCGTTATGCCATTGTGGATATTACCCCGTACGATACCGATTTGATTGAGAAGAAAATCAACCCGGTAAAATAAGTCACCATTTACAGAAACAGTCTATGTCTCAAAAAATAAACTTGTTTAACGATGCCTGGGTCGATCTTCTTTTTAAAGAGCGCAACCAGGAATATGGAGCTTTCCAGCTTCGGAAGGACAGCGCAAAGCGTCATCGTTGGGGTATTATTGCTGCTTTAATCTTTTTCGCATCGGTCGTTTTCCTTCCGGTTCTGTACAAGCAAATTATTCCGGACCGAAAAGAGCGGATGGTGGAGGTTACCACTTTGTCCGATATTCAAATCGATCAGAAAAAGATGGAAAAGCCCAAAGATATCATTATCGAGAAGCCGGCACCCCCGCTAAAATCGACGATCAAATTTACACCGCCTGTTATTAAACCCGACGAAGAAGTGCAGGAAGAGGAGGTGATTAAAACCCAGGAAGAACTGACCAAAACCGAGGTTACTATTTCGATAGCCGACGTAAAGGGAACAGACGAAGAAAATGGAGTTGACATTGCTGAGCTTAACAACCAGATTGTTGAAGAAAACGACACGGTCTCAGCTCCGTTTGTTGTGGTTGAGCAAATGCCCGAATTTCCGGGCGGTGAACTTGCGCTGCGAAAATTCCTCGCCAACTCGGTTAAATATCCGGTTATTGCCCAGGAAAACGGCATTCAGGGTAAAGTATTTGTCAACTTTATTGTGGATACCAACGGCAGTATTTCGAGTGTGAAAGTTTCGCGCGGGGTTGACGCATCGCTCGATAAGGAAGCAATCCGGGTGGTAAAATCGATGCCCAAATGGATTCCGGGCAAGCAGGGCGGACGCGCTGTTCGCGTTAGCTATACGGTACCAATCAATTTTGTATTGCAATAAACCATGAGGCTAAAAGCAAAAATTATATATAGTTTTTTTATTGTGGTTTTGTACTTAGTGCTTGGCATTCTCCTGCTGCTAAAATATTTAGTTTGGCAGGAGGTGCCGGGCCTTAGTATGGCTTTGTTTGGCGTGGTAGTTATGGCCTACGGAATTTTTCGCGGTATCCGCGGCTATCGCGAATATCAGAATCTCAAAAACGGAACCGATGAAACAGAATAAGATTCAGCTTTTACTGGCAGTTTTGGTGTTTGGCTTGCTAGGTACAGGCTGCCACCGGCGAAGTAAGCCGGTTCCCGAGTCGATGCTGACGGGGCAGGCGACTATTGCCGCCGACGAGGCTTTGCAGCCGTTGCTTCAGGCCGAAATTGATGTGTTTCGCGGAATATACAACTATGCCTCGGTTGATTGCAAATTCGTTTCAGAATACGACGCCATAAACCTTTTGCTTCAGGAGAAAATAAGGCTTGCTTTGGCTACCCGGCCGTTAACCGCGAATGAGGTCAGTTTTTTTGCACAACGAAATATTGTACCCGAGTCGATACCTCTGGCCTATGATGCGATTGCTGTAATCGTTCATCCTGAAAATCGGCTAAAAGTTTTAACCACCCGCCAGATTAACCAAATGCTTTCGGGTGAGCTGACAGATTGGAAACAGGTGGCGGCTTCAGGAAAATCGGGGATAATACAGCAGGTGTTTGATGCCGAATCGTCCGGAATTATACGTTCACTGAACGATTCGCTGCACCTTGATAAAAAAATTTCGGGGCACATCAGTTTTGCCGGTAACAGTCAGAATGTGATCAGGTCTGTTGCTGCTAATCCGCAGGCTATCGGTTTTGTTGGTTTCAACTGGCTGAGCGAAACTGAAAATCTGAATGTTCAGGGAAATCTGAAAAAACTGAATCTGCTTGCCATTTCTCTGGCTGCTTCGCCCGATTCGACAAACAGTTTCAAACCTTCTGTAGCCAGCTTGTATAATATGAAATATCCGCTGATCCGGAGGGTATATGCTATTTACACCGATCCGTCGGCCAGTCTGGCGCGTGGATTTCTGGCTCATCTCACGTCCGAGCGTGGCCAGAAAGTGATATACAGAATGGGGCTGAAACCCGAAAATAACTTTCAACGACTTGTAAACATTAATAAAGAGAACCTATAAAATCAGCTTGACAACAAGCTTCGTATCGTATTTTGTACAAACCATTAATAAAACAAAGTGATGAAACTTAAATTAATCATTGTCGCACTTCTGCTTGCTTTCGTGGTGGGAACCATCAGTGCACAAAAAGAAGCCGACGGGTTTGCCAGCCTTGCGCTAAAAGAATACCCGAAAGCGAAGAAGGTATTTGCTGCTTTGCTGAAAGCTGATCCGAAGAATGCCATTGCGCATTTTGGTATGGGCGAATGCTGTTATTATACCGGAAAAACCGACTCGGCAAAAATATACTACCAAAAAGGGATTGATGCCAACGCATCGTACGCCGGCAATTATGCCGGATTGGGAAAATTGGCGCTGGCTTCGTCTCCGGTGGAGGCTGAAACGTATTTCAAGGATGCTGTAAAAAAATCGAAAAAGGATGCCACCGCGCTGGTTGTCATCGCACAAATGTATTACGATCAAACACCATCAAAACTCGATGACGCAAAGCGGTATATCGATCAGGCTATCAGCATTGATTCAAAAAATGCTTCCGCATACTTTCTGAACGGGAAGATCGAACTAGACAAGAACAACACCAGCAATGCCTCGCTCCAGTTTGAACGGGTGATTTATTTCAATCCCAATAATGTTGAGGCTTACCTGTATCAGTCGTCAATTATGTGGCAGGCCCGCAATTTAGATCAGGCTGTCGAGTATATCAATAAAGCGCTTGCAATCAATCCAGAATACTGGCCTGCGTACAAAAAACTTGGCGAATTATACTACGACAATCAAAAATATGCCGAGGCAGTTGCCAATTTCTCCAAATATTTCAAGAATGTTACTGACGATAACGACGTTACCCACTATGCTTACAGTCTGTTTTTTAACAAGCAGTATCAGCAGGCCCGCGAAATAATCGACAAACTGGCGCAACAAAATCCCAACGATTACATTCTGCTCCGCCTGCTGGGCTACATCGCCTACGAGACCAAAGACCTGGTCAATGGAAAAACATTCCTCGATAAGTTTTTTACCCTGATTCCGCAGGAAAAAATACTGGCCGACGACTATTATTACTATGGAAAAATGCTGAGTGCTGCCGGAAACGATTCGTTGGCAGTTGAAAACTTTAAGTTGAGCCTGAAAAAAGATACAGAGCAATTCCAGATTCTGGACGATCTGGCCAAATCGTGCAACAAACTGAAGAGATTTGAAGAGTCGCTTCAATACAGTTGCGAGTACCTGAAAAAGAAACCGAACCTGGTAACCGGCGATTATTTTCTGTTGGGAAAGGCCTATTATTCAACGGGCAATAACCTCGATGTAAAAACCGATTCACTCAAACAGTTAAAGTATTACCATGTGGCCGACTCGCTGTTCAATATGGTTTCAACCTACTCGCCCAATTCGTACCTCGGAAGTTTCTGGCGCGCCCGGGTTAATTCGGTCATCGACAGGGAAACAACCCTCGGGCTGGCTAAACCGCACTACGAGAAAGCACTTGAGTCGCTGATTAAAGACCCAGTGAAGTACAAAAAGGAGATTTCAGAAGTGTATGCATATTTGGGTTTTTTCTATTTCCAGAAGGAAGACAAGCCGAATTCACTGGATTACTGGAAGAAATTACTTGAAATTGATCCTGAAAATCTGAAAGCACAAGAAGCAATTAAATCGCTCGAAAAGAAATAGGTTATTTGATATTAGTTTTTGTTATGCTTTTTAAGGGATGAACAGTGATACTCCCTTTACTGGGAGGTCACTGTTCTTAAATTAATCAAATCTGAAAGAATCATAAAATACTCGAAATGAGGCATTATCGTATTCAAACATTAGCTTCTAATTATTTTATCAAAAACAGAATTTCGATGTGTATTTTTTTAAAATGGATAATTGGCTTAATTATTTCGTTGAATATTCTTATTTCGTTATCCTATTCAAAACATTTCCTTTCGACTTTTCCTGATATTCAAGACAATAAACCATCCATTGTTCATTTCCCTCTATACGATCTTTTTTTGAGTATTGAAATCAACAATAATGGGAAAAGTATGCCAGAATCCCAAGAATTTTTAATTCATGATTATTATTCAAAGCAACAGCAAAATCATACTAACGGGAAGACAAGTTATCTGCAATGGGTTACTGATCATTCATCCAATCCTTTCTTTCCAATCTACCTAAGGGGGCATGCTCTGATCATTTAGCCACTAACCGAAAAGGCTGAAGAAATGCTCAATTACACCCCAATATTCAAGATTGACCTAAAAGAGGTAAAAACGGAAGTTATAATTTTAAAAGATGAATATAATGGAAAACCAGAATACAAACGATGAATCCAAATCAAGAACGAACAGAGATTTCATCAAATTAGCGGTAGGCAGCATCCTTGTGATTGTCGCCTTATTAGCACTAAAGTACCTTATGAGTTCATTAGGATTATTTTAGAATTTTTGAGATTCAATAAAAATAAAAAGGTAGGACCTCTGCCCTACCTTTCCTCTCTTAAACTAACTAACCTAACTAAACCTAAACTTATGAAAAAAAATGTACTACAAAGGTAAGCTGCTAATTTGATATTCAGGTAAAATAATCCTTAAATGATGTTAAA
This sequence comes from uncultured Odoribacter sp., assembly GCA_964422425.1. Classification (GTDB taxonomy): domain Bacteria; phylum Bacteroidota; class Bacteroidia; order Bacteroidales; family Prolixibacteraceae; genus Aquipluma. Next base: position 18,686 of record CAYRBM010000049.1, on the reverse strand, counting down.
GGAATTGTGACCAAGTGTTAACAATTTCAAATGCTGACAGGAATATGCTTTTTAATTAATTCTGCTAATCTTTCGGTTCAAAGGGCGTTCAATCGAAATGGGCACTTTCTCTTCAATTACACAACTTGTATCCAGCCCAAGCGCTTTTACATCGTTGATGCTTAGCAAACGAGTAAAAGTGTGAAGTCCCATTATCATGGTTTCCCATGGTGAAAGCTTATAGTCCTGTGTCATAATTCGGTCGAGGTTAATAAACAGGAAATCTGGTGGAAAATGATGTTTCTTCAGCGATTCGTACGAACTGATGAGTTTAATTTCTCCACCGGAAACTAAATCTTTTAAAATTTCTTTGAAATAAAGGTTAATACGAGGTTCAATCTTAAATCCCAAATGGAAATCAATCCGAATCAAAGTACCATTAATGATCTGAGTCACTTCATAGCTAAAGGTATCGGGTTCGTTAGTTACATCAACATGCAATAACCAATAGGTTTTAGCTCGTTTGGGCTGTTTGCTGAAAATGGAATACATGACTTTTGACTCAATCTGGTGTATATTGTTGGCTTTGATGATATAAACCAGGTTGGTTGCTATTTGTGGGATGGTTTTATCGCGACTCAAATCTTCAAATAAATGAAGATACTTGTTCACATTCACGAAACTGATGTGACGGTTTTTAATCCGGCGACCAAAAAACCACCCCAGCATAACAAGATTAAACAAAAAGGCCAATGCAATGGAGAACCATCCGCCATTTGAGAATTTATGCATATTGGCTATCAGGAATGAACCTTCGATGCTACCAAATACAATAATCAACAACCCGAGGAGGAGATAATGGACGTTTTTTTGATGCAGATAATGAATTAGCAGCATCGATGTCATTATCATGGTAATGGTTATCGAAAGGCCGTAAGCGGCCTCCATGTCGGCCGATTCCTTGAAAAATATCACTACAAAGCAGCAAAATACCCATAAAACCCAGTTTACAAATGGGATATAAACTTGTCCTTTTATAAAGGTAGGATGCAGAATTTTAATTTTCGGCCAGAAATTTAGCGAAACTGCTTCACTAACAAGCGTGTATGAACCCGTAATCAATGCCTGACTTGCAATTACTGCTGCAGCTGTGGCAATCAAAATTCCCGGAAACAGAAACCACTGTGGCATGATGGAATAAAAAGGATTCATATCTTCAATAGGTAAAGGATGATTCATCAACCAGGCCCCTTGTCCCAAATAGTTTAAAATCAAGCTAATCTTTACAAAAATCCATGATACTCTTATATTTTTGATTCCACAATGGCCCAAATCTGAATAGAGAGCTTCAGCGCCAGTAGTACACAGAAATACAGCCCCTAACAATATAAATCCGTTAGGATAAAGGGTAAGAAAATTATAGGCGTAAACCGGATTTATGGCATTTAAAATTTCGGGGAAGGTGGTGATTTGTATAAAACCCAACGTGGCCAACATAACAAACCATATCAACATAATAGGTCCAAACGATTTCCCAATCAGATCAGTCCCGAATTGTTGTACAAAAAAAAGCGAGGTCATAATTCCCAAAACTACAGGAAGCACTGGAATATCAGGGTTAATTAATTGCAAACCTTCAATTGCTGAAGTTACAGTTATTGAAGGAGTAATGACCCCATCAGCCAGTAACGCGCCTCCCCCAACCATCGTTAAAATGGCTGCCCAGGTCGATTTTTTCTTCATCAGTGCAAAAAGTGCAAAAATTCCCCCTTCGCCATGATTATCGGCTCTTAAGGTAATGATGACATATTTAAGCGTAGTTTGTAAGGTTAGTGTCCAGAAAACACAGGATAAAGCGCCATAAATTAATAATTGATTAAACTGTTCGGCTCCCGAAATAATTGCTTTTACTACATACAAAGGACTGGTACCAATATCTCCAAAAACAATCCCGATAGTAATTAACAATCCGGCAAAGCTTACTTTACTAAGTGATGAATGCTGTTTCGTCTCCGACATATCAACTGATTAGTACATTAAGATTACTGATGGTGATTAAAGTAGATAACCGAAAAGCGGAAAATCATTATTCAATTTGTTTGATTTTCCGCTTTTCTGAAAACAGTCTTGGGACAGGGACTAGACTTACTTTATAAAATAAGGAATTAAAGTCACATACAAACCGGTAATAATTGCAGTTGTAATTACTCCTGATATGTTAGCTCCAAGTGCATCCTGCAAAATGATAGCTTTTGGATTTACTTCACTTACCGCTTTTTGAGCTACTTTGGCAGTGCTAGGCACACAACTTACCCCAGCAATTCCAATCACCGGATTGAACTTACCTCCTGTAAACCAATACACCATATAGCCACCAAGCAACCCTCCAATTCCTGATAACAAAAGAGCTAATATGCCCAACAATAGAAGGGGCAAAATTTTCGGATTCAGGATCAGGTGCGCTTCACACAGAATTCCTAACAATAACCCCAAAAAGAAAGTCGAGCCGTAAAGTAACGGGCCTTTAATGAATTCAACTACCGGTTGAATATCTGCTTCCTTCACGGCTACTCCAAGAAACAACGAGAAAAAGAGTGGCGCAGCAACCGGAAACAACAGACAAAGAACCACACACATGACTACTGCAAATAAAAGTTTTTGCGACGAACTAATGTTAGTTGTTTTCTTTGGTTTGGGTGGTTGAATTCCGCGAATATGCTTCGGAACAAGCAATTTTATCAAGTATGGATATCCTCCATAAGTAAACCCAAGATACAAGTAAGCCACAATTGTAATAGGCACAAACAAATCCTTGGAAAGAATCATTGAGGTAAACAGCACCATTGGGCCATCTGCTCCACCTACCATAGCAATCGATGCGCTGTCTCCCAGGCTCATTCCCATTGCTGAAGCTATCGGGACAATCAGAAATGTACCCATTTCGGCAAACAAAGCCAGAAAAATACTCAAAAACGGGCGGCGAAGCATATATCCCACATCCAGAAGAACACCAATACCCATAAAAATGCAACAGGCAATTAATCCATTTGAAAAAGTAAAAGTGTAAATTGGTTGAAGCCAGTCAATCTGGAGAATATTAAACAGTTCATCGGTATCGGTAATCAACGGATCAACAAACAGATTTCCCTGTTTCCCGCCGGGAAGAACCATAACTGCGGCATTGATAGTAGCCATTCCCAATCCCATAGGAATCATCAGTAAAGGTTCAAGTACTTTTTTCTTACCCAGATAAACCAAAAACAAGCCAAGGGCAATTAAGGCAATTCGGGCCAGAAACATGGTAGTACCGCCCGTAAACAAGGTCCCAATTCCCTGGAAAAGCGTTCCGATATCAATTTTTTCCATGATAATACTGGTAAAGTTCTTTGTTGGCCGAATCGTTGTTTAGCATCGTTGATGAAATAACTGATGTGCTTAACTGACTCCTTTTTGAGAAAATGTGTAACAAATGAACGGATTTATCAGTAACTCGTTCCTCTTTTGCCAAAAGAAACCACTTAATAATCCAGATGATAGCAGCAACTAAAAAGCCAGTCGCAAACGACAACAGTGCTGCAATGAAAACGAAATAATTTGCATTCATGACCATATAAAGTTTATGAGGTTCTGTCTCAGAACCCAATTGTTAATAAAAATTCTAATTCTAAAAATTGGAATCCAAAAATCCATTCCGATTCTTCCATGTTGGAGTAATCTTAGTATGGCAGGTCTGATAAAGTAATACAAAATCAGATGGCAGACCTTGAACTGTTTAGCCATTAAAATTCTGACTGAACAGGTATCCAAAAACCATCAATTGCTTTTCGAACAGACTTTTCAGTGAAAAATAAAAATTACAAGGAGGCTTTTAATCATTGCCGAAACACCTGCAAAAGAGAAAGTGAGAAATGATAGACGAGAAATAAATTAGCTGTAGATGCTGAATTTAAACGCAAAGAAGGCACCGGCAACGAATACCATTCTGCAAAATGAAAGAAACGGCAAAACGATTCAGAAAATCGTTTTTTGTGATAGGACGATTGCCGGTCAGAAAAAAAAGAAGTAGTTGATCCTGAACTTTCGAAATCCCAAAATGAATTCACAGGGTTCACTTCAAAAGAAACAGAGGTACTGATTCCTGAATGTATAGGATAGTCCTGCTTTAATCCTTTGTTTGAGAAAAGAATTAAACTTAACAGCCCTAAAATCAGCACAACGAATTTCATGGAAAATCGGATAAATTCGCTGCAAATTTATCCAGAACTCCTGTGCATTGTTATTGTTCCAAAGAGTTATTAATATTCATTTAACATTGAAAAAACAGGTTTTGTGTTCGCTTAAAACAATCGGAGCTGATTCGGTGCGAGCTTATTTTCGCGATGAGCTTTTTGAGCCAGAATAAGTTCAAAAAGCTTCACTGTTGCGAGTGCATCACCTTCAGCCCTATGCCTGCCATGAATAGAGATGCCAAGCTCTGCACACAACTTGCCTAACGAATAAGATTGGTGACCTGGCAAAAACTTTCTGCTCATTTTAACAGTACACATGGTCTTTCTCTGATAATCATACCCGAGTTGCTTAAACTCTTCCTGGACAAACCGATAGTCGAAACCAACATTGTGGGCAACAAATATTTTATCTTGTGTAAGTTCAACAATTTGGCGTGCAATTTCATAAAACCTGGGTGCCGATTGCACCATTTTGTTATCTATTCCGGTAAGCCTGGTGATAAAATCGGGAATATAGCATTCCGGATTGACAAGTGATGAAAATGAATCAGTCACCCTAAACCCGTCATGAATAAAAATGGCAATCTCAGTAATCTTTCCTCTCTGTGCCGATTGCCCGGTAGTTTCTATGTCAATAATGGCGTACAATCTATATTCTGCTATAAAACAAAGGTACAATTTATCCACTCATTTTTATTCGGGGAAGAAAAGTGTCCGTAATTTCATCAAAATATCAACGCATGGAATAGCCATAAATAATCAATTCTGATCTGTTTATACTTTATCTTTTAAGGCTATTTTGTGAGAAAGTAGGGTAAATCAGATTAACATTGTATTAACAGCAAAAATGAAATAATTTGCCACTGGCGCGACAGAATCTAATGGTAAAACATACTCATTTATATCTGGTTATAAACTTAAACGTGGTGTAGTTTACAAGTAAACAAAAATAGGATCAAGCATTTCATGAATAAATTCAACAATATCACCAGAATGTTGTTCTAAATTTACAGCAAGAAATCAATAAGATTTTCTTATATTTAAAAACAAAAAAACGATTAACCATGAAAAAGGTAATTTTACTTTCCCTGATTTTGTCTGTTACTCTCGGAGTATATGCACAAACTGTTGATAAGAAATGGGGAATCGGCGCTGGTTTAGGCGCTTATGGAACCCTTAAAGACGGAGGCGTCGGCTTTATGCCCGAATTGTACCTGAGTACTTACCTGAGTCCAAAATTTGATTTGATGCTCAAAACTGATTTTGGTTTGTTCAGATCCGGACTCAAAAGTGACCTCGATTTGGTAAATCCTACACTCAATTTAAGATTTAAGCTTGCTGATGAAGCTAAAAAATTCAGACCCTACCTCTACGCCGGCCCGGGTCTGCTGGCTGACAATTCTGAAACCGGACTCAACTTTGATCTGGGATTAGGAGCAAAATATTATTTTAAACCTGCCACTGCTTTATATTTTGATGCCGGTTACATCAACGGCATTGAAACAACCCGTGCCGGGAAAAGTATCAAAGAAAATCTTTGGAAAGCCACAGTAGGCCTCGAATTTGATTTCGGAAAAACTTTGGATTCAGACATGGATGGCGTTTCTGATAAAAAAGACAAATGTCCTAACACCCCAACTGGTGTTGCAGTTGATGCCGATGGCTGTCCGATTGACTCTGATGGAGATGGCGTTGCCGATTACATCGACGATTGCCCAACTGTTCCCGGATTAACCTCATTGAAAGGTTGTCCGGATAAAGATAAGGACGGAATCCCTGATAAAGATGATGCTTGCCCTGATGTAGCCGGAATTGCCAGCCTGAAAGGATGCCCTGACAGCGATGGTGACGGAGTTGCCGATGCTGATGATAAATGCCCCAACACTCCAAAAGGCTGGAAGGTTGATGCAAAAGGCTGTCCTCTTGACCAGGATAACGACGGAGTTGCCGATGCAGAAGACGAATGCCCAACAGTTGCCGGTCCAAAAGAAAATAAAGGCTGCCCAATTAAAGAAAAGACAGCTGAAGAACTCGAAGCAGAACGAATGAAAGTTGATCCGGTTTACTTTGATGTCAATAAAGCAAACTTCATCAGTGCTGAAAAAGCTAAAATCGATAAACTGGTTGGCCTATTGAAAGAAAACAGCAACTATAAAGTCAATATTAGTGGACATGCTGACAGCCAGGGTGCTGATGCCTACAACATGACATTGTCAAAAAATCGTATCAATTCAGTTGTTCGCGCCATTACTTCTGCCGGAATTAAGAAAAACCGCATTGCTTCTCAGAATCCTCAGGGAGAAACTAAACCTGCTGCAACCAATGATACTCCGGAAGGACGCGCACTCAACCGCCGCGTTGAATTTGAAGTTTTCAAATAAGAAACTTATCTGACTCAATATAAAAACCCTGCCCTTTGGTGGGGTTTTTTGTTTTTAACAGGCTGTATCTCGTTTAAAATGATTAGTTTTATATGAAATAGCCTTGATTTGGAAAATGCCAGGCGGAAATGAGAATAAAGGTTCAAGCATGGCTATTCCATTTGACCATTATAAAACAATTTATTCTCAAATGAATACATTCTCTTAACGCAATCGACAACTATAAATATTCTTTTATGAAAAAGACAATCTTATCCACATTGATGATTGTATTTGTAATGACTGCCAATGCCCAGACTTCGGATAAAAAATGGGGACTTGGTCTTGGAGCCGGAGCTTATACCACCACTGAAACAAATGGCGTGGGCCTTATGCCCGAATTCTATTTAAGCCATTATCTGAATCACCGGTTCGACCTGATGCTGAGAGGACACCTTGGCGTATTTAACTCAAATTTGGTCAGCGATCTCGACCTGGCAAATACCTCACTTGATTTGCGATTCAAACTTTTCAGCGAAACAAAAAAGCTACAGCCCTACATTTATGCCGGGCCTGGGCTGCTGGCCGACAACTCGGAACAAGGTCTGACTTTCAACCTTGGACTTGGAAGCAAGTATTACATAAGTCCTTCCACTGCACTTTACCTCGATGCCGGATACATCAACGGAATTGAAACAATCCGCGCCGGAAAGAATATCAAAGAAAATGTATGGAAAGCAACCCTTGGGCTGGAATTTGATTTTGGCAAAAAGAAAGATGCTGACATGGATGGAGTAATTGACAAAAAAGATAAATGCCCGGGCACTCCTGCTGGCGTGAAGGTTGACGAAAACGGATGTCCATTGGATTCGGATAGAGACGGAGTTGCCGACCATATTGATGATTGCCCGAACGAAGCAGGTTTAACTTCGCTGAAAGGATGCCCTGACAAGGACAAAGACGGCATTGCAGATAAAGACGACGCCTGTCCGGATGTTGCCGGTATTGCAAGCCTGAAAGGATGCCCGGATTCGGATGGCGATGGCATTACCGACAAAGACGATAAATGCCCGGGAACCCCAAAAGGATGGCAAGTGGATGCCAGCGGATGCCCCATCGACACCGATAAAGACGGGCTGGCTGATGCAGAAGATGATTGTCCGACCATAGCAGGACCCAAAGACAACAAAGGTTGTCCGGTAAAAGAACCAGAAAAGAAAAAAGAAATTACGATTGACCAGGTAGAATTGATGAACATTAAGGTTGATCCGGTACATTTCGTTTCTGATAAAAGTTACCTGACCGACTATTCAAAAGGCGTCCTGGAGAAACTGATTTCCACGCTAAAATCAAATCAGGACTACCATGTGAATGTCGATGGTCATGCCGACAGCAGAGGATCTGATCAATACAACTACAAACTGTCTCAGGAAAGAGTTGATAATGTGGTGAAATACCTGATTTCAAAAGGCATAAATGCTGATCGTATCATTCAGCAAAAAGCTTTCGGCGAAACCAAACCGATTGCAACCAATAAAACAGAAAGAGGACGCCTGCTCAACCGAAGAGTTGAATTCGAGATATTCAAAATGAAATAGAAAAATTTCATCAACCCAAAAGCCCTGTCTGTTTCTTCGGACAGGGCTTTCATTTTTTGGTAAAACGAAAATCATGTTTCCGGCAAATTAACAAATTTAAAAGCCCCAAGCTGAGTGCCCGTAAATGTCAAAAATCGAATATCTTTGTCGCTCAAATTTTCAATGTAAAACCCATGTCGATTGAACAGATCATACAGAACCAGATTGTTCATGCAATTGCTCATTGCTACAATCAGCAAATTAATGCCAGCCTGGTACAACTTCAGAATACCCGAAAAGAATTTGAAGGCGATATAACCCTCGTCGTTTTTCCGTTTGTCCGAATGTCAAAAAAATCGCCTGAACAAACGGCCACAGAAATAGGAAACTATCTTCAGGAAAATGTTCAGGAGGTTGAAAAATACAATGTGGTAAAAGGGTTTCTAAATCTGGTTATTTCTCCGTCCTATTGGGTTCCAGTGCTGAATGCAGCCTCGGCCGATGTGGAATTTGGCTACACCGCTCCCACTTCGGCGTCGAAACTGGTGATGGTTGAATACTCATCTCCCAATACGAATAAACCGCTGCATTTGGGGCACATTCGAAATAATTTGCTTGGCTTTTCATTGTGCGAAATTCTGAAGGCCAATGGGAACAAAGTGGTTAAAACAAACATTGTTAACGATCGCGGAATTCACATCTGCAAATCGATGTATGCCTGGAAAATGTGGGGCAACGGACAAACTCCGGAAACGACCGGAATAAAGGGCGATCACCTGGTCGGCGACTTCTACGTGAAGTTTGATCAGGAATACAAAAAAGAGATTGCTGCGTTGGTTGAACAGGGACAGACTAAAGAAGAAGCTGAGCAAAATGCACCTGCAATGCTCGGAGCCCGCGACCTGCTGCTCAAATGGGAAGCCAAAGACCATGAAACTGTTGAACTCTGGAAAATGATGAATCAATGGGTGTACAACGGATTCGACGTGACTTATAAAGAGCTAGGAGTTGATTTTGACAAAATTTATTACGAGTCTGAAACATACCTCTACGGAAAAAATGAAGTCTTGCGGGGACTTTCAGAAGGGGTCTTTTATCAAAAGGAAGATTCTTCGGTTTGGGCCGATCTGACGGCAGAAGGATTGGACCACAAATTACTTTTGCGCAGCGATGGCACTTCAGTATATATGACACAGGATATTGGCACTGCCAAAGAACGTTTTCAGGACTACCCCATCGACAAAATGGTTTATGTGGTTGGAAACGAACAGAATTACCACTTCCAGGTGCTTTCTATTCTGCTCGACAAACTTGGATTTGAGTTCGGCAAAGGCTTGCACCATTTCTCGTACGGAATGGTAGAACTTCCGCAGGGGAAAATGAAATCGCGCGAAGGAACTGTTGTCGATGCCGACGATCTGATTGCTGAAATGGTTGAAGTAGCACGAAAAACGTCGGAAGAATTAGGAAAACTGGAAGGTTACACACCGGAACAGGCTGCCAAAACATACAAAATGATTGCACTGGGGGCGCTCAAGTATTTCATTCTGAAAGTGGACCCCAAAAAGAATATGCTTTTCAATCCGCAGGAGTCAATTGATTTTAATGGCAATACAGGTCCATTTATTCAATATACCTATGCCCGCATTCAGTCGGTTTTGCGCAAGGCTGCCGACAGAGGTATTGAAATCAAAAGTGAGCTCACTGCATCAACAGAGCTGGCAACGAAAGAACTCCAGCTCATCAAATCGGTTTCGCAATTTCCGGTTATGGTGAAAGAAGCAGGTGATATGTATAGCCCGGCAGTAATCGCCAATTACATTTATGAGCTGGTGAAAGAGTTTAACCAGTTTTATCACGAGTTTTCCATTCTTGCCGAAGAAAATGAGGAGAAACGGAATCTCCGACTCGTAATTTCAGAAACCGTAGGTAAAACAATCCGAAATGGAATGAAATTGCTCGGAATTGAAGTTCCAGAAAGGATGTAACAGAATTAGAATTCAAAACATGATATGCCCCAAAATCAGAAATGGTTTTGGGGTTATTTTTTACTTCGATCTCTCTTTCAGAATTTCCTGATAGCGGAACATTTCGTCGCGCAAGCGGGCAGCTTCGTAAAAATCCAGTTCTTTGGCAGCCGCTTCCATCTCTTTCTTCAATTTTGAAATGGCTTTCTCCAGCGCCGGAATACTCATATACTGAACAACCGGATCGGCAGCCAGATTAGTTGGTCCATCATCTCCGGAATAAGCCTTTCCGGCTTTACCCGAAGAAATTCCATACCCGATAATCTCACGGGTAGCCTTTACAATAGCGGTTGGAGTAATGTTGTTTTCGGTATTGTATTTTAATTGCTTTTCGCGTCGATAATTAGTCGAATCAATCGTTCGCCGCATTGAATCGGTTATTTTGTCGGCATACATGATAACCATTCCGTTCAGGTTTCGGGCAGCACGTCCGGCAGTCTGAGTCAGTGAACGTTCTGATCGTAAAAATCCTTCCTTGTCAGCATCGAGAATGGCAACCAGCGAAACTTCCGGTAAATCCAGTCCTTCCCGTAAAAGATTGATACCTACCAAAACATCAAATTCCCCTTTTCTTAGTTCCTCCATTATTTTCACCCTTTCGAGTGTTTCCACATCAGAGTGAATGTATCGGGTTTTTACTGCTCTGTTGGCCAGGTAGCTGCTTAACTCTTCGGCCATACGTTTGGTCAAGGTGGTTACCAGCACCCGCTCATTCCGTTCAATGCGCAAATGGATTTCGTGCATCAGGTTGTCAATCTGGTTTAAGCTTGGCCTGACTTCAATAATCGGATCGAGCAAACCAGTCGGGCGAATAATCTGTTCTACAAAAACTCCCTCGCATTTTTCCAGTTCATAATCAGCCGGAGTGGCACTCACAAAAACGGTCTGATCGACCACACTTTCAAACTCATCAAAGGTGAGCGGACGGTTATCAATAGCTGCCGGAAGTCTGAATCCAAATTCAACCAGGTTAATCTTTCGTGAACGATCGCCCCCAAACATAGCCCTGATTTGAGGCAGGGTAACGTGGCTTTCGTCGATGATGGTGATAAAATCTTCCGGGAAATAATCAAGCAGGCAGAATGGCCTTGAACCAGCCACCCGTCCGTCAAAATAACGGGAATAGTTTTCAATACCCGGACAATACCCCAGCTCACGCATCATTTCCATATCGTATTCAACACGCTCCTGAATCCGCTTAGCTTCCAGCGGTTTCCCGATTTCCTGAAAAAAAGCAATCTGTTTTACCAAATCATCCTGAATTTGGCGAATGGCCAGCATCATTCGATCTTTAGTCGTTACGAAAATATTGGCTGGATAAATCACTGCCTGATCAAGTTCATCAAGTGTTCCGCCACTCACCGGATCAAAAGTGTAAATTTCCTCCACCTCATCGCCCCAAAAAACCAAACGGAAAGCAGTATCGGCATAAGCAGGGAAAACATCAACCGTATCACCTTTTACCCTGAAATTTCCGCGTTCAAATTCCACTTCATTACGCGAATAAAGGGCATCAACCAGCTTTCGTAAAAACACATTCCGGCTGATTGTTTCGCCCCTTGTAACCTGGGTAACATTAGCATGAAAATCATCGGGATTTCCGATACCGTAGAGGCAGGAAACCGACGAAACTACAATCACGTCACGCCTTCCTGAAAGCAGCGAAGATGTGGCACTCAGCCGCAGCTTTTCGATATCCTTGTTGATGGAAAGATCTTTTTCGATGTAAGTGTCCGTCACAGGCAAATAGGCTTCCGGCTGATAATAATCGTAGTACGAAACAAAATACTCAACAGCATTTTGCGGAAAGAATTGCTTCATTTCGCCATATAGCTGCGCTGCCAAAGTTTTGTTGTGGCTTAAAATAAGAGCAGGACGCTGAACTTCGGCAATGACATTGGCCATGGTAAATGTTTTTCCCGAACCGGTCACTCCCAGTAAAGTCTGGAAGGTGGTTCCGTTTCGCAGTCCCTCGGCCAATTGTTTGATGGCTTCGGGCTGATCGCCTGTTGGCTGATAGTCTGAAACAATTTTGAATTCCATAACCAAATTTACACTTTCCGTATTTCTTTCAGCTGAATTATTTCGCTCTCCATGAATTTACTTTACGAGCATTTTAAAGTAAACCGGAAAATGATCGCTGACACCCGCAACATAACGATTTCCAACATAGGAACGATTTGGAGTTTTGTCGCCGGTTTTGTTGGTAAAAATCATCCACTCGTTGCTGTAAATATTTCCTTTGCCGCCCTCAACTTTCATTTTTCGGCTATTCAGAACTGATTGTGATACGATCACATTATCAAGCATATTCCAGTTTCCGCTATAAAAATAAGTTCCTTTTCCAATGGCATCGTCGGGCATCATTAAATTGACCAAAACAGCCTTTGAATCCGGTGCTCCTGCTCCAAGGGTTTCAATGAGGCTTTTGTTTGCCGGCTCATCATTCATGTCACCCATAATAATGATTCGCGCTTTGGGATCAACAGAAATAATTTCATCCACTTTCTTTTTCAGAACCGAGGCGGCTAAAACCCTTTTGGGTTCTGTTTTCTCATCACCTCCAATCCGCGATGGCCAGTGATTGACGAAAATATGAACGGTTTTATTTTTTAACTGCCCGGTTACATACAGAATATCGCGTGTTTTAAAATCAGGCTCATCGGCAAAACTAACCTGAATGGCCTCGTGATTTATTTCGGTGAATGCATCTTTGCGGTAGATCAATGCAACATCAATCCCCCTGAAATCCGGACTTTCCTCATGGACAATACCATATTGCCGACCACTCAGTTTCTCATTCCTGATTAAATCTTCAAGCACCGTGCGATTTTCAACTTCGACCAAACCAACAATTTCTGGTGATTCGGCCTGATTAACTTCAGCGATTACCCTGGCCAGATCGTTTAGCTTCTTCTCATATTTTTCCTGATCCCAATTCTTTTCACTTTCAGGAAGAAATTCTTCATCCGGAATTTTAGGGTCATCAACCGTATCAAATAAATTTTCAACGTTGTACGAAACAACAGTGTACTCGTTCTGTGGTGTTTCCATTATAGTCGCGCACGAACTAACGAGTAAAACACCACTGCAAATCAAAATTCTTACTGAGTTCATCAGAATGTAATTACTTATTTCCCAATGGTTACTTCATAATACTGCGTTACATCAACCACCATCATCCCAGCCGTTTGAGCAGCCTGAATCCCCAAAACACCATCCTCAAAAACCTGACATTCGGACGGATGAATGCCCATTTTCTCTGCGCACTTCAAAAAAGTTTCAGGATGTGGTTTGAAATGAGTAACATCTTCGCTGGTTACCAAAATGTCAAAATACTCGCTCAAGCCTATAATACCCAGGGTTTTCAGCGATAGTCGTCTCGATCCACCCGTCCCCACTGCCATCGGTATCTTCCCGTAATTAGTTCTGACCAGATCTGTAACTACCTTAATTTCCGGAGTGAGGTGCATGTTGCTTTCAAATTCCTCTTCCTTTAAATCGCCCATTTCCTTCGGATCGATGCGAAGTCCAAAAATCTCGTTAAGCTTCTCAACAGTTGGATACAGTGGAATACCTGCCAATCGGGAAAACAATTCAGGGCTGAATTCTATTCCGTAACGAGCAGCTGCATTTTTCCATGCGATATAGTGAATGGGCATTGTATCGGCCAAAGTTCCGTCAAGATCAAAGATTAAGCCTTTTGCCCGCGGATCAATTTTTAAATCAGTCTTTATCATCGTCGGTTTTTATGAATGGTGTCAAAAATAGCCATTAAAAACAGAACATACCTTTGAATGTTTTTTGTTTGACCAAAAATTAACATTTTTGCCCGACACAAATCTTACTATCATGCTTTCTGATTCACTTCCAGTTTTGACCAGTTTTTCGCAGTTTGTTCTTTTTGCCGGAATTGGCCTTATGCTTTTCGGATGGATGGATAAAAAAGAAAAACTGGTCTGGATCGGACAGGCCAGTTTTATCTTATTAGGGTGCTTCGCGCTATGGGTACTCCTTGCCGGTGAAGCCTCTCCAAAGGATTTAAATGCTACGGTAATCACTAAAGAAATAAAGACAATCGTCTATTTCAGGGGAATGGTTGCATTCGGTTTACTGAACCTACTATCTGTTCTCCTGAAATATATAAAGCCCCGCTATCTGAAGTTCAGCCAATATCTTGTCCTGTTTATAGCAATCCTGCTGTTTTTTATGGTGGTCAACATCCAGAAAATGGCTGCCTGAATTCAGGTTTCTAAAGACCAAACATCAGGTAATAAGTTCCGATTCCGGACAGATAACCAGCCAGCGCAAGGATACTAATACGCTTCAAATACCAGATAAAATCAATCTTTTCGATTCCCATGGCAGCAACTCCGGCAGCCGAACCTATTATCAGAATACTTCCGCCAGTTCCGGCACAATATGCCAACAACTCCCAAAATGTCCCATCCTGAACAAACATTCCCTCAAATCCTGTTGCTCCCGGTAGTGCAATATCGTACATTCCCATAGCTCCTGCAACCAGCGGAACATTGTCAACTATAGATGATAGAAGTCCAATTGCGGTGTTGATGGCATAAACATTTTCCAAATGATCGTTTAACCAACCCGACATGATATTGAGGTGGCCAGCCGATTGCAAACAGGCTACCGCAGACAGAATACCTAAAAAGAAGAGTACGGTGGGAGTATCAACCTTCCGAATAATATTAAAAACTTTAAGTTTTCCGGTCACTTCCTGCGGTTTTGAACGATGCATAATTTCAGTCAGAACCCATAGCACTCCTAATCCCAAAAGCATTCCCATGTATGGAGGCAAGTGTGTCAGCGTTTTAAAAACCGGGACAAAAAGCAGAGCACCAACCCCAGTAAAAAATACGACTAAACGTTCTCCTTTTGATGCAAAGGTTTTTTCCTGACCTGAACGTCCGGGACGCTCAACCATTCCCTTCATAAAAAACGAGAGGATAGCTAAAGGAACAACAATACTAACCAGGCTTGGTAAAAACACACGGGCAATAATTGCTCCTGCTGTAATTTGACCACCTATCCACAACATGATGGTTGTAACATCGCCAATGGGCGACCAGGCTCCTCCTGAATTGGCAGCCAAAACAACCATTGAAACGAACAACCACCGTGTTTTCTGATCCTGAATGAGCTTCTTTAAAAGAGCTACCATTACAATAGTGGTAGTCAGGTTATCGAGCACTGCTGACATGAAGAACGTTATGGTAGCAATAATCCAAAGGAGTTTTACCTTGTTTTTAGTGGTAATTTTATCGGTAATTACTTTAAATCCTTCGTGTTGGTCTATAATTTCAACTATAGTCATTGCTCCCAAAAGGAAGAATAATATCTCAGCTATTTCAATCAGGTGATGCTCCAGCTCTTCAACAACAAAATGATAAGGTGACTGCAAAGCATTCAGTATTTCTGCCCAACCCGATTGAATCCACTGTGCATCGGAAAGAGCCGGTTTAACATGATCCAGAATATTTTTTGCTTTCTCACCAAATTCGGACCATGCCGGACTGAATCCAAGACTTAATATCTGGTCAACATTCAAGATGTAAACTGTCCAGGTAAGCACTCCAATCAGCAAGGCAGACGCCGCTTTATCAATTTTCAAAGGATGTTCCAAAGCTATTGCGAAATAGCCCAACACAAAGATTAAAAGTATAAGATAAAACATGATCTATTAGGTTTAGAGATTAAATACTTTTGCTTTTGAATAATACGAATTTTAATCCTAAAAAAAAATACCGTGGGAGCTCCACGGTATAACCAAATTTAAAAATTGATGTCTGAAGAATTTCCTTCCACTCGATTGAGAAAATCTTTAATCAGTTCATCTAAAATAATTTAAAACACAAATATTTTCAAAAGAATGAAAATAACTACTACCGATCCCCAAAATAAGGCCATTGCCATGCCACCTGTCATTTTTGTTTTTTTCATAACCTAAATCTTTTTTTCAGTTCAGCAAAGCTACCGATCTGGTTTCGTTCTGGCATTTAAAGGACAATTAGAAAACAATTAGAATCTTCTTAAAACAAGTTTTTTAGCAAATTGTATCATAGATTTGCATTAAATAACCATGAATGTATGGGAGAAAAACGGATACTTGTAGTAGAAGATGAAATTCGGCTGGCACAAATCCTCAGCAAGCAACTGGAGGAATCAGGGTTTGCGGCAGAAATAGCCAGCGACGGCTATGTTGGCAAACGAATGATAGAACAGAACGATTATGATCTGGTTGTTCTTGATATTAATTTGCCATTACTTAACGGATACGAACTTTGCAAAGAGATCAGAAAAACGAATAGTAAAATTCCAATCATCATGCTTACAGCCTTTGGAACCCCCGACAACAAACTCATTGGTTTTGAAGCGGGTGCTGATGATTACGTTTTAAAGCCTTTCGATTTCAGGGAATTATTAGCCAGAATTAATGTATTCCTGAAGCGGTCGAATTCAGCGCCTGTTGTTCCTTCACGAAAACTATCAATTGCTGATTTCGAGATGAATCTCGACACCAAAACAGCGACACGTGCCGGCAAAAAGATCGATTTAACCTCGAAAGAATTTGCTTTGATGGAAACATTCCTGAGAAATAAAAATAAACTGCTATCACGCGAATACATTATCGAGCAAGTTTGGGATCTGGATTTTGAGACCGGAACCAATATTATTGATGTTTACGTGAACTATCTCCGAAAAAAAGTGGATAAGGATTTCGACAAAAAATTGATTCACACCAAATATGGATTTGGTTTTTATTGCAGCGAAGACGAAATTTGATCGTATTTGCTGTTAGCAAAAAATTTAAAGTGAGAAAAAATAAAAATTCAGGCCTGACAAAATGAATATAAAAACAAGGTTGTCGGTGCAGTTTACTCTGCTGGTGTTCGGGATACTCATGTTTTTCTCTGTACTTGTTTATTATTTTTCTTATACCAGTCACCTTTCAAAATTCAGGGATGATTTGTTGGTCACCGCTCAAAACGCTGCTATCCTCCTGATTAATGTCGAAGAGGTTGACTCTACTTTATTGAAAAAGATCCACCAAACCACTAAGTCGCTCGAAGAAGAAGAAATAACAATCACCAATTCAGCAAACCAAATCATCTACAACAACAAAGTTGAATCTCTGACTGAAGAGTTTATCGCTCGGATTCCCCAACACTCCGGTTCATATTACCTTTCAGTCGGTCAAAAAGATGGCGTTTCTTACCGGCATAAAGCCAATCAGCAAACCTACCAGGTTGTTGTTCTTGCCCGTGATAAGGATCGAACTGAAAATCTGAAAAGACTGCGCTCCGTGCTGCTTTGGAGTATTATTTTTAGTCTCTGGCTGTCAGTAACAGCGTCTTATTTCTTTTCAAAAGTTGCAATCAGGCCCATTTCAAACATCATTACCAAAGTCAAAGAAATTAACTCTGCCCGACTGAACAGCCGTTTAGATGAGGGAAAGCGACAGGATGAGATTGAACAGCTGGCTATCACTTTCAACGAAATGCTTTCGAACCTTGAACAGGTTTTTAAAAGTCAGGATGAATTTGTATCCAATGCGTCACACGAATTGCGCACGCCACTTGCTATCATGATTGCTGAATCTGACTACATAAGAAGCCGTGAACGAAAACCTGAAGAATACCAGAAACACCTGGGAAAGCTGACCGAAGATATGCGCAACCTAAATCAGCTGCTAACCAGCTTATTGGAACTGGCCCATATTAACCGCGATAACCAAATTTCAATAAGTACCATTAGACTCGACGAGTTAGTTTTCAATACAATTCAAATAGTAAAAGCCAAATATCCCGGACGAAAAATTATGCCCAGAATTGCCTATTCTGAAAATGAGAATGATTTTACAGTTGAAGGCAACTCCGGACTTCTGGAAATTGCCATTAAAAACCTGATCGATAATGCCTGTAAATTCTCATCAGACGAGGTTGAAATCGATATAGTAACTGTTGCTGAAGGACTCTCCCTTTCTATTGCAGACAAAGGAGTCGGGATTCCGACTCAAGAGATTGAGGCTATTTTTAATCCATTCTCGAGAGGCACAAACGTCAGGTACATCGGAGGTTTTGGTGTAGGTCTATCGATTGTTGCCAAAATCATGGAGCTTCATCGTGCAAAAATCCATGTAAAAAGCATTGAGAAAGAAGGAACCCGCTTCGAAATCCTGTTTCCCAAAAGCAATGTCTAATCGGTTGATTTAAACAAAAACTAGCAAAATTTAATTGAAAACAGAATCTATAAAAGGTTCTTAGAGCAGAAGGTATTTCAGCAATGATTCTATTATCATGACTGAAAGATAGAAACAAATCCAGCTATTCACCCTAAATTTTGAATTGATCTAAAATAGATGGAAAGGGAATAGTTCAAAAAAAATCCTGACATTCAGGCAGAACATCAGGATTTTTGCGATGGTATCCCGGTTGGGATTCGAACCCAAGACCTACGGCTTAGAAGGCCGTTGCTCTATCCAGCTGAGCTACC
>CAYRBM010000048.1:1965-34659 GCA_964422425.1 uncultured Odoribacter sp. | reverse complement strand
TATTGCAGATGAATATTGGGTGGCAGTTACAGAAACATCTAAAGAAGCTAATGGGTGCTCCACAACTAGGTATATAAAAGTAACTGTTGAAGCAAACACCTATGAATTGGCTGTGATAAACAATAAGATTACAGGGGAAGATGGAGATATATCTCCATCGGCATGTCTAGCAGGCGCAGGAAGAACTTTCATTAACACTGCAGACATAAATAAACTATCAAATACTATTTGGTATAAAGTATCATTAAAAAATGGAACTGCTCCTACACTCTATACACGCGACAGTTGGAAAGTCTCTTTAAAGCTAACTTTAACTAACAGTGCAACTCCAACTGCTACTCCTGTTACTCCAACTAATGTCACTGTTAGCTGCCTTAAATCTAACAAGTCTGCTTATTCAGGAATGACCTTAGCATTAAATGGAACTGATCCGACCGAATTAACTGTTAATAAAGGGGATGGAGAATTCTATATAAAGCTTGTTTTTGATGACGAATTTAATGCAGCGGCAAATTCAAATTTAAAAATAAAACTTGATGCCACAAACTTGAAAGTTGGTAATGGCAATATTGGAGAAGCCACAGCAAATGCAGAAGCAAATAATTTTGAGTATATACGTAGCACTTATCCAAATACCGGAAAAATTACAGTGGATTAATTTCTCCCTACTTTATAATTGATGAACATCAATAAATACATAGCATTCTTGTTATATCTTTGTACTACACTGTTTACCCGGGCGCAAGAGCCCGGGTATTCGGTGTTGCAAGGAAAAACTATTGCTATTTCTGTAGTTCATCAACAAGTTAATATTTACCAATGGGGTCTTTATTACGACAATGAATTTAAAAATCCCGTAAATCAAACTGATTACACCTTTTCTGATCCAAATAAAAATCAAACAAACCTTACAATTCATAAATCAGGAACATTCTATGCAATGGTAACTGAAATTTCAAATGGAACGTGTGGAACTAGTCGTTATGTCAAAATCACCGTTCTCCCCAATAACTTTAAAGCCTCATTCGCACAAGTAACCAGTTCCGCCTGTTATCAAACCGATCCTACCTTTGCTTTACCCATCCGGTTTCTGGATGGAAACGGGCAACCTTTGGGTTCCTCACATTTTCCTATGCAGGTTTCGTTTCAGGTAAACGGAGTTGACCAACCTGCCCAAACCCTAAGTTTTACCAACCAAAATTTATCTATTGCTGGCAGTTCGTTCAATGCCAGCCCCACCACCGACACCCCGGTAACCGTAAAAATAACCGGAGTGACCGATGCCCTGAATTTGACCATCCAAACCGAAGCCAATTCGGCACAACATACCCGCACCATCCTGAATGAACTGGTTCGTCCAACCGTTACCGCGCTTAGCACCAACGATACTACTCCTGCGGTTACAGGTACGGCCACCATCCGCGCAAATCAAACCCTGACGGTAACCCTAAACAACATTACTTACACTTCAGGAAACAGTTCATTGATAACCTCGGGCAATAACTGGACACTCAATATCCCCGCCAATCAGGCTCTTCCGGTTGGCGTTTACGAGGTGAAAGCCAGCATTTCGAACGGACTGTGTTCGCTCGACGATGTGACCACCAACGAGCTGACCATTAAAGAAGTTGAAAATATAAACGACCGGATAGCAATCAACGACATCAACTTGACTTTTAAGAATTCTCCGGTTGCGGGTCAGGTTTTGATCAATGATGCCGGATATGTGAATGCAAATCCGACCGTGACCATCCCTTCCGAACTGAAATCGGTAAACGGAACTCTAAAACTGGAAACAAACGGCTCCTATCTCTACTCCCCAAAAACAGATTTTACCGGAACCGATAACTTTTATTACACGGTTTGCACCTCCGAAAATCCGGCTGAATGCGATACGGTAAACGTAACCATTCAGGTTTTGAACGATGTGCTTTCGCTGATTGCTCCGGTAGCCATCGACGACGAAAT
This sequence comes from uncultured Odoribacter sp., assembly GCA_964422425.1. Classification (GTDB taxonomy): domain Bacteria; phylum Bacteroidota; class Bacteroidia; order Bacteroidales; family Prolixibacteraceae; genus Aquipluma. The sequence continues at coordinate 32,691 of CAYRBM010000048.1, read as the reverse complement.
GCAAACCATCAGGAACAATGCGGTTTCGGGAAATGTACTGGTTAACGATCTTTCAGTTTCAGGAGAAAAGCTGATTCTGAACGTGAAACCGAAAGATGGCCCCAAATCGGGAACACTCGTTTTGAAACCTGACGGAAGCTACACATACACCCCCAAACCCGACTTCACCGGGCATGATTATTTTGTTTACGAAATATGCGGCAATGTGTCCGGAATATGCGCTCAGGCCAAAGCAACCATCCTGGTCTCAAACAATCCGGACGAGACCGTACTCTTTGCTGCCGACGATGCCTTTTTCTCTTATGGAAAGACCATTCAGGGAAACTTGTTGGCCAACGACCTCTATCCAAAAGACGGATCAATCACTGTAAGTCAAAATCAGGCTAACGCTCCAGCTCATGGAACAGTTGCGGTAAACAACAGCGGAACGTTTACCTACACCCCTCAACCCGACTTTGCCGGAACCGACCAGTTTGTTTATCAAATCTGTGATTCAAAAACCAAAGTCTGCCGAAATGCTACCGTTTATCTCCTCATCAAATCGGCTCCTCTGGAGTTTGCCGATCTGTCTATCCGTAAAGAGGGGCCGGCCACAGTTATCCCCGGCGGAACAATCATCTATCAGCTGTCGGTAACCAATCTGGGAACAGCCACGGCCACCCAGATACAAATTAACGATTACCTCTCGGCATCGGTCTTGAATGCCCGTTATCAATCGGCCGGAAGCAGTGAATGGAAAACATGGAATGGTTTTTTTGATGTGAGTGAGCTCGGTGTTCAGCAATCCATCAACCTGACTATTGCCGGTAATGTCGCACAGAATGCCCGCGATACCATAAAAAATATGGCCACCGTTACCAGCTTGAGCTGGGACCCTGTGGCCGGCAATAACGTGGCAACCGTAAATACTGTTGTTCTGAGAGGTCCGGTTGCCCGGATTGCGGGAGCGCCCTACCTTGCTGTCGGATCATGCAATACAACCGGGAAAGTTATTGACGCCAGTAAATCGACCGGCGATGGCCTTTCATTCAGTTGGTCACCCACGGCATACCTCGACAACCCAACGAGCAGCAAACCAATTTATCGACCGGGACAGACAACCCGTTACAAATTAACAGTAACCGACGCCAACGGACAAAAAGATACAACCTCGGTTCTGATGGTGGTTACTCCTGCCCCAAAAGCAGTGACCGACCGTAACGTGTTTGTTGACAAACCAAACACCACCATTCTGCTGAATGGTTCAAAAAGTACGGGGGCTGGGTTAAGTTTCCTCTGGACATCGAAAGAAGGTATTATTTTAAGCGGAGAAACAACCCCATCAGCACAGGTAAGCGGGCTGGGTATGTATTATTTGCAGGTTACCGATTCGCTGGGCTGTTTTAACCGCGACTCGGTTAATGTTGGACTTTACATTCAGGCGATTAACGACACTGCTGAAACAAAGGTTAATGAAAGCGTGGAAATCAATGTTCTTCGGAACGATATTCCAAAAAAATCGGTCAATCCGTCAACCATTTCCATTGTTACGCCTCCGTTGCATGGTATCGCCAGTGTATCGGCCGATTCGCTTATTTTATATTTGCCCGAAGAATCCTACATTGGTCAGGACGAGTTTGTTTATGCCGTTTGCGACTACTTCAAAAACTGCGACCAGGCCAAAGTACTGGTGCTGGTAAACGATCACCCGTTCTTCATTCCTGAAGCATTCTCGCCAAACGGCGACGGAATTAACGACAAGTTTGAGATTAAAGGATTATTTAAATACCAAACCGTTGAGATAGAGATTTTCAACCGGTGGGGGAATCTGGTTTACCAATCGAAAAATTACGGTGAAGGTGCAGGCAAAAGCGGATTCTGGGACGGAACGGCCCAACGCGGGGTACGGACTGGTTCGGGACCAGTGCCAACCGGAACTTATTTCTATATTCTCAGGTTAAACGGAAAAGAAAATATAAACGGATCAATCTATCTTGACCGATAAAAAATATAAAAGAATAACAAATTGAAGTGGTGTAAAAAAGGACATATTAACTGTTTGCGATTTCTGGCTCCAGGAATGATCCTGACAGCAATTTCCCTGCTTTTCTCCGGAAGATCAATGGCTCAGCAGGACCCTATGTACACGCAGTACATGGAAAACCTCGTCATGGTCAACCCCGGATATGCCGGGTACAAGGACGTCATGACCGTGATGGCTGTCTCACGCGATCAATGGGTTTCGATGCCCGATGCTCCGGTAACCCGAACCCTTGCAGCAAATACACCTATAGTAAACACCAATATGGGACTGGGCTTTTCATTTCTGACCGATAAAGTTGGGCCTGTCAGACAAACGGGTTTTTATGCCGACTATTCGTATCGGCTTCTTTTCAACAATAACCGGACTTTGGCGCTTGGACTAAAAGCAGGTGTTAACTTTTACGATGCCGGTATTTCAGGGCTCGAAACCAACGAATCGGACGACCCCGTTTTCGCCCAGGACATCAACCGGAATTTTCTGCCAAACATAGGCATTGGCGCCTTTTATTACACCGACAAACACTATTTCGGGCTGGCTATTCCCAAACTTCTGGAGAATAAAATCAACGAAAACGGATTTTCTGTGCAGAATATCAGCCGCGAACAGATTCACGTTTTTTTTATGGCGGGCTACGTATTTGATATAAATAGAATTGTTAAATTTAGACCATCCATTCTGACCAAATATGTAAAGAATGCGCCAGTTTCCATCGACATGAATACTACATTCTTGTTTTACGACAGACTGTGGTTGGGAGCCATGTACCGTTGGGGTGATTCATTTGGCGGATTATTTCAGCTGAAAGCGACCGACCAAATCAAGATCGGATATTCTTACGACCTTCCGATTTCAAAACTGGGGGCATACAACAAAGGCACACATGAAATTATGGTCAGTTATGATTTCAATTTGAGAGGTGGAAGAATGAGGTCGCCAAGGTATTTTTAAACAATGACAAGAAATCAAATGACAAGAACTCCGAACATATTTTTATTGAGTATGATTCTGTATTTCTTGTTGCCATGTCACAGTTTCAGCCAGAAACTTACCACTAAACTTGCTGATAAAAGTTTCGACGAATTTGCTTTTATTGAAGCTATCGGATTGTATGAATATGCCTATCAGCGCGACACAACCGACAATTATATCGTAAAGCGCCTGGCCGAGGCCAACCGGAATGTTGGAAATACCGAAGAAGTTGAACGATGGCTAAAAAAGCTGATCGACCGGCATGCTGAAGAACCCGAAGATATTTTCAATTACTCACAAGCGTTGAAAAGTAATGGTAAATACCTGCTGGCCGAACAATGGCTGAAAGAGTATTCAGAACTGCGCCCGGAAGACGGACGCGTTAACATACAGGTTTCGCTGCTCGAATACATTCAGTTTCTCATGCGCGATTCAGCTAATTACGAATTAATGAATACGGCCATTAACACTCCCGGCTCTGAAATGGGCCCGGCGTTTTACAAAGACCGACTCATTTTTTCGTCAACATCAATCGGTTCAAAGGCCAGCACCACCTACAAATGGAACGAGCTGCCCTACCTCGATATGTATTCTGCACACATTGGTCCTTATGGCGATTTATCAGGAGTTGAACCTTTTGCCAATAAGCTGAAAACACCTTTCCACGACGGCCCGGTTTCAATTGACCTTAAAAGCGGAACCATTTACTTCACCCGCAACAGTTATGTGAAAGGGAAAACTTCGACCAGCAAAGAAGGAGTCAACAACCTGAAAATATACACCGGCAAACAGGAAGAGGGCGAATGGAAAATGGCTGGGAGCTTCCGCTACAACAGCGATGAATATTCAGTCGGGCATCCATCAATCGGGAAAGAGGGAACCATTCTGTATTTTGCCTCCGACATGCCCGGAGGTTACGGTAAATCAGACATTTACTTCAGCGTATTTTCAAACGGCCAATGGAGTAAACCGTTCAATCTGGGACCAAAAATTAATACCGAGGGCAACGAGTTCTTCCCGTTTGTAAGCAATGATGGGATTATTTATTTTGCCAGCGATGGTCACGGAGGGCTTGGAGGACTCGACATTTATTTCTCAGTTCCCGAGCGGGGTGTTTTCAACAGCATCGAAAACATGGGCTACCCGGTTAATTCCTCGCGTGACGACTTCGGTCTGGCGCTCGATTCAACCGGTGTGAAAGGCTATTTTGCATCAAACCGCCCGGGAGGAAAGGGCAATGACGATTTATTTTTCCTGAAGATTAAGCGCGTTCCGGTAATCATCCGTGGAGTTGTTAAAGACCGCGATACGCGCGATGTATTATCTGATGCGCGGGTTGAAGTGGTAAATGAAAGCGGCACCATCATACAAACCAGCATCACCAGAATCGACGGGCAATTTGAATTTGAAGTCAACAAAGGCCAGCAATACATTTTAAAAGTAAACAAGGAATTTTATTTCGAAAATGAAAAGGCAGTAGCCACCGGATCCCTTCGACCAAACGACGAGGTTTTTTCTGAAATATTTATGGAACAAAAGTTTGAAGAAGATACCACTTCAGGTCCGGCCCCAATAAATATGGAACAGGAAAACGGGGGAGCATTGCAAATCATCGCCCTGGAATACCTGAATTACGATCTGGATAAGTCAGATATTACTTCTGAATCCTCTGCCATTTTGGATAAACTGATTGCCTTATTAACCGAATTTCCCGATTTGGAAATCCGAATCGAATCGCACACCGACTCCCGGGGAAGCGATGATTATAATTTGCTGCTTTCGAAAAAGCGGGCCAAAGCAGCTTTTGATTACATTGTAAGCAAAGGCATTGATCCCAACCGGATGTTGTACCAGGGATATGGTGAAACCCGTTTGCTCAACAATTGTGGGAACGGGGTAACCTGTACAGAGGAACAGCATGAAGTAAACCGCCGCTCGATAGTTAAAGTTGTCCGAAAAGGTGATTTCAAAGGGAAACGAGGTCAGCTAAACATTTTCTACTTTTAATCCAGCCCAAAAAGCAGATTTCTCCTCTTCCGTTCTCCGGGTTCCCTTTTCCCGTTTTTAGGTTTGCTGATGTTCTTTCCTGAATTCCATCGGGCTTTTCCCGGTTTTATCCTTAAATATTCGCGAAAAGTAAAAATACGATTCGAACCCGAGGTCGATGGCAATTTCCTTGAAACTATAGTCGGTGGATATCAGCAAATCTTTGGCCTTTTGAATCCGGAGCGATAAATGATATTGTGTGGGCGAAATACCGGTGTATTTCCTGAACATCTGCCTGAAATAAGAATAACCTACATTCATTTCCGAAGCCAGTTTTTCGATGTTCACGTTGGTATTCAGGTTATCCCTAAAATACAAACAGGCTTTTCGGATTTTACGTTCGATAGATTTTCCGGCGAATTCCTGATTACGTACCACCGACAAAATTTTGCTGAGCATTAAGATGGTATTGGCTGCACACACCTGCTGATGTCCTGTTTTTTCGTCTTTCACCAGTTGAATGATCTCGAAAAACAGTTTCAGTAAATTCTCCTGAAACCCAACATACATAACAGGTTTGCCACTTTGAAAAAATCCTTCACGAAACAACTGTGTGCAAAATTCACCGTTGAACCCGATGTAATGCTCGTTCCAGCCGGTTTCTGCATCAGGTTTGTAGCGGTGCCACACGCCCGGCCGCAAAATGAGCATTGAGCCGGGTACAACCTGAAACTGACCGTCGGCAGTCTCAAAAATGCCGGAACCTTCAGTAATATAATTGATCTGGTATTCCTGAAGCACACGCCCTTTTTCCCAGGTAAAGAAATAACCACTTGGGTGCACCCGAGGCGGATAAACCAACGATGGCTGAATCTGAGCATACCCAACTACCGTGAGGAACAACCCCCACTCTTTATCCAGCGGACTGGCCGTGATGTATTTTACAAAAGAATCGTTCGACATGAGATTTCAATGACAACAAATGACTTGTAACGAATGACCATCAATGACCCTTTCCGACTGATCGCTGCGACTGTAAACTTTAGACAGTGTCATTTTGTGTAAATCAAGAATCATTTCGCACATTGACTAGCGATAATCGCTAAGTATCTTTACATTTACAAAACTAAGAATAAAAGTCAGATTAGATAAACTTTAACTAAACACAACTATGAATGCTTTATTAGGGATTATTTTTCACTCCATTGGCGGCGGCGCCTCGGGAAGTTGGTACATGCCATACAATTGGGTTCAGAAATGGCGCTGGGAAATTTACTGGATAACCGGAGGAATCTTTTCGTGGTTAATTATGCCTTTTCTGGCCGTCGTGCTCACCATCCCCGACTGGCAGGGAATTTTGCAAACCACCCAGGGACGCGTTCTCTTGAATACCTATGTTATGGGGTTACTTTGGGGAATCGGGGGTTTGACCTACGGACTGGCCATTCGTTACCTGGGCATGTCGCTCGGCAATTCGGTGCTGCTGGGAATTACTTCTGTAGTCGGTTCGCTGGGGTTGCCCATTTTGCGCAACATTCCCGGTGTGGCTGAAATTATTCCAAATGGGCTTTCGTTTACCGATTTGTTTAGCAGCACCGGCGGACAAATTGTGTTGCTCGGTATTGCGGTTTTATTGGCCGGAATTATTCTTAGCGGACGTGCCGGAATCAAGAAAGATCAGGACCTTGGTCATCTGAAAGAAGGCGTCAACAGCGAATTTAGCCTGTCGAAAGGGTTGATGATTGCCATTGTCTCGGGCATTTTGAGCGCATTTTTTAGCTTCGGAATCGACGCAGGTAAAGAAATGGCCGTCACCGCCCGAACGTTGGCCGTTGAACAGAGCTATCCTTTTTTAACCGAGGCTGAAGGCAGTTTCAAATATCTTTTCGAAAATAACATCATTTTCTTTGTCATTCTTTGGGGCGGTCTAACGACCAACCTGATTTGGTCCACCGCATTGATCTTCAAAAATAAAACCGGTAGCGACTTCGTTGACAAAAAATCCCCTTTGGTGCGCAACTACCTGTTCTGTGCGCTGGCCGGAACAACCTGGTTCCTGCAATTTTTCTTCTACGGAATGGGCGAAACCAAAATTGGCAACGGCGCCAGTTCGTGGACATTGCACATGGCAACCATCATTTTGACCGCCAACTTGTGGGGTTTCTACCGCAAGGAATGGAAAGGCGTTTCGAAGAAAACCTACAACATGATTTTAATGGGCATCGGCGCAATTCTTTTGTCGGTAATTATTATTGGTGTGGCCAAATGGTTGTATCCTGAATTAAATGCACTCGGATAATGGAACGCGTAGCTTTTAAAATGTACCTCAACGAGGGACAGAAACAGGAATACAAAAAGCGCCACGACGAATTGTGGCCTGAATTGCACCAGCACCTGAAAAACGCCGGAGTGAGTGAATACTCCATTTTTCTGGATGAAGAAACCAACACGCTGTTTGCTTTCCAGAAAGTAAGTGGCGAGGGCGGTTCGCAGGATTTAGGGCAAACCGAAATCGTACAAAAATGGTGGGCTTTCATGTCCGACATCATGAAATGTAATCCCGACAATTCGCCGGTAACGGTGCCGTTGGAAGAAGTATTTTACATGGAATAACTAACCAACACAATAAACTAACTATGAAACAAATCAATCGCTGGACGAAATACCTCGTTGTACTTTTTGTCCTTGTTGGCCTGAATTCATTGGCCGCAGTAAAAACCGAAGTGAAGGAACTGGTGTGCGAATATCAGGTCAACCCGCTGGGAATTGATGTGCAAAAACCACGACTAAGCTGGAAAATTGTTTCTCAGGAAACCAATGTCATGCAATCGGCCTACGAAATCAAGGTAACCGATAAAACTCCTTCCGGAAAAGTTCTCTGGACTTCCGGAAAAGTAAATTCCGACCAGTCGGTGAATGTAGCCTACAATGGGCCCGCCTTGAAATCGATGCAGCGTGTTTACTGGCAGGTACGCATTTGGGACACCAAAGGCAAGGCAACCGCGTGGAGTGCCCCCGCCTGGTGGGAAATGGGTCTGCTCGAAGCCGAATCGTGGAAAGCCTCGTGGATTAACCTTGCTTCCGAACCCGATGTGAAAGCTTCAAAACCGAGCCAGTATTTGCGCAAGGAATTCAATTCGGCTAAAAAAGTGCAGTCGGCCCGCGTTTACGTTACTTCGCTGGGTTTGTACCAATTGTTCCTGAACGGCAAAAAAGTGAGCACCGACCTGTTCACTCCCGGATGGACCAGCTACAACAAGCGAATTCAGTACCAAACATACGACGTCACATCCATGATTCAAGCCAAAAACGCGATGGGCGCCATTTTGGGCGACGGCTGGTACCGCGGCAACATGGGGTGGCAGGATCAGCGCAACTACCATGGCAGTAAACTGGCGCTACTTGCACAACTGGTCATTAACTATACCGACGGAACCAGCGAAACCATTATTTCCGACGGTTCATGGAAAGCTTCCACCGGACCGATTTTGTTCTCCGACATTTACAACGGCGAAACCTACGATGCCCGCAAAGAATTGACTGGCTGGAATTTGGGGGGATTCAACGACGGCCAATGGGAAAAAGCCGGTGTGCTCGAACATACCAAAAATACGCTGATAGCCCCGCAGGGCGCTGTGGTAAAAGCCATTCAGGAGATAAAACCGGTGAAACTGATCACTACTCCGAAAGGAGAAACGGTGCTCGACATGGGTCAAAACATGGTAGGCTGGGTGCGCCTGAAAGTTCAGGGTAAAAAAGGCGATCAGGTAACCATCAAATTTGCCGAAGTGCTCGACAAAGCCGGGAATTTTTATACCGACAACCTCCGCAGCGCCAAATGTACCGATGTTTATATCCTGAAAGGTGAAGGCGAAGAAGTTTTCGAACCGCATTTCACGTTCCACGGCTTCCGTTTTGTGAAGTTGGAAGGACTTTCAGGACAACCTTCGCTCGATCAGGTTACCGGCGTCGTGATTCATTCCGATATGACTCCCACCGGATCGTTCACCTGTTCAGAACCATTGATCAATCAATTGCAACACAATATCCAATGGGGACAGAAGGGCAATTTCCTTGATGTTCCGACTGACTGTCCGCAGCGCGACGAACGTTTAGGCTGGACGGGAGACATTCAGGTTTTCGGCATGACCGCAGCCTACAATTTTAATGTGGCCCCGTTCTTCACCAAATGGCTGGGCGATGTGGCTGCCGATCAGTTACCCAACGGAGTGCTACCGCATGTTATTCCCGATGTACTGAAAGGTGGCGGCGGTTCAACAGCCTGGGCTGATGCTTCTTTAATCGTTCCGTGGACAACTTACCTCGTTTATGGCGACAAACGAATTCTGGAAGTGCAGTACAAAAGCATGAAAGCCTGGGTGGATTACATGAAAAACCGCGCTGGCGATGATCTGATCTGGAGTGGCGATGCCCATTTTGGCGATTGGCTGGCATTTGCGTCAACACGCTCGGATTACACGGGGGCAACCACCGAAAAAGACCTGATTGCCACTGCATATTACTCCTATTCAAGCAGACTGCTGGCTAAAATTGCTGCCATTATTGGCAAAACCGACGATGCAAAAACCTATGCTCAACTTTCTGAAAACATTAAAAAAGCATTTATTAAAGATTTCGTCACTGCAACCGGACGTTTGGTTTCGCATACGCAAACCGCTTATTCACTGGCGCTTGCATTCAATCTTCTTCCTGAAGATTTAATTCCGAAAGCAGCGGCTTTCCTGGCCGAAGATGTGAAGAAAATGGGGCACCTCACCACCGGTTTTGTGGGAACTCCGCTGCTCTGCAAAACTCTGTCGGCACATGGCTACGAAGATCTTGCCTTCATGTTGCTTAACCGCCAAAAGTATCCATCATGGCTGTACCCGGTAACACAGGGCGCAACAACCATCTGGGAACGCTGGGACGGACAGAAACCCGACGGGTCGTTTCAGTATGTGGGCATGAACAGTTTTAACCATTACGCCTATGGAGCTATTGGCGAGTGGCTGTATCATTATGTCGCCGGAATTGAGATCGATCAGGCTAAGCCGGGCTACAAACATTTTCTGCTGGCCCCACATCCGGGAGGTGGTTTAACCAACGCGGCTGCCGAATTTGAATCGCTGTACGGCAAAATCAAATCGGGATGGAAACTCGACGGCAAACAAATGACATACGAAGTAACCGTTCCATCCAATACTACTGCCACCGTAACTTTACCATCAGCTTCAGCCGGTGACGTGAAACTGAACGGACAGGAATTGCCCGAAAACCTGAAATCAGGATTGAAAACAACCGATAAAAATGTGTCGCTGACCGTTGGCTCCGGAAGCTATTCGTTCAGCTATACGATGAAATAGAAATACGAAATATATGAATGCCGATTCTTTAAGCCCCCTCTTTCGGAGGGGGTTTGGGGGAGGCCTTTAAATCTTTTTTTATGAACAAAACACGAATTGAAAAGGCCTATCAATTGGCCAAAGAAGAATATGCCGAACTGGGCATCGACACCGATGTGGTGTTGCAAAAAATGGCCGATGTGGTGATTTCGCTTCACTGCTGGCAAACCGACGATGTGGGCGGTTTCGAAACTCCGGATGCCACCCTTTCGGGAGGTGGAATTCAGGCCACCGGGAATTATCCTGGAAAAGCCACTTCCATTGCCGAAATGCGTGCCGACCTCGAAAAGGTGCTTTCACTCCTTCCGGGAAAACAACGACTGAACCTGCACGCCATTTACGGCGATTTTCAGGGCGAACGCGTTGATCGCAACCAGATTGAAGTAAAGCACTACCAGAGCTGGATCGACTGGTGCAAAAAACTGGGCATTGGCATGGATTTCAATGCTTCGTGTTTTGCACACCCCAAAGCCGATGGCGGGTTTACCCTTTCGAGTAAAAACGAGGAAATTCGCCAATTCTGGGTGGAGCACGTTGCCCGTTGCCGCGCCATTTCTGCCGAATTTGGCAAGCAACTAAGTACTCCATGCGTGCATAATACCTGGATTCCGGATGGATCAAAAGACACGCCGATTGACCGCAATGGTTATCGGGCTACTCTGAAAAAATCACTTGATGAGGCGATGGCGGTGAAATATCCGAAGGAATTCATGAAAGATGCCGTTGAAAGTAAAGTATTTGGGATTGGGCTGGAATCGATGACGGTTGGGTCAAACGAATTCTATATGGGGTACGCGATGAAGAACAATATTCTGCTTTGTCTGGATAACGGTCACTTCCATCCGACAGAAGTGGTGGGCGACAAAATTTCGTCGGTCCTCCAGTTTGTTGACGGGGTGCTGTTACACGTTACCCGTCCCATTCGCTGGGATTCTGACCACGTTGTTACACTGAACGAAGATGTCCAGTTGATTGCTTCCGAGATAATACGGAATAATTTTCTGAACCGCGTAAACATTGGCCTTGATTTCTTCGATGCTTCGATCAACCGCATTGGTGCTTACGTAGTTGGAACGCGCGCAACACAAAAAGCATTTATGATCGCGATGCTCGAACCAACTGCACAATTGGTTGAACTGGAAGAAGCCGGTAAAAACTTCGAACGTCTGGCCATGCTCGAAGAATTGAAAACCAAACCGTTTGCCGCTGTTTGGGATTATTACTGTATGCTACAGAATGTTCCTGTTGGAATGGAATACATAGCCGAAATTCAGCAATACGAAAAAGACGTTTTAAGTAAACGCTAGGGAGTTTTATCCTGAAAATTGTGAGACGGCTGTTGGTGTTGAACCGGCAGCCGTTTTTGTTCCGGATCAATTTAAAATTGCACTTAGCCAGAGATAAAAATGAGGTCACCAGAGGCGGGAGAATTGTCGTTGCTACCAAACAAAGGGAACAAGTCTGTACCTGGTTTTTCGACAGTACGAGGCATAGCCGTTCAATTCTTTTTGCAAGGTTGCATCTTCCAGCACGGTTCGGATAATAAACAAAATAACCGCCAGCGATACCGGAATAATTGTCCACAACGAACCAAACAACAAAGGAAAGCCGATCGACTGAATGATCATTCCCAAATAGGCCGGATGCCTGACAACGCTATACAATCCGCTGTCGCAAACCAAATGCCCGCGATCGGTTTGAATGCGAACGGTGCTCGAAAAAAACTTGTTTTGCTTTTGTGCAATCAGGAAAAGGAGTTGACCGACAATCGTGCATCCCATTCCGGTGGCATAGGCGCCTGCCGGAAAATCAGGTGACCAATGAAAACGACCCGAATCGAGCCCGGCAACCACATACATGGCAATGGTCAGGAGGAATGATAGTCCGAGGATGGTTTTATCCCATGATTTGGAGTCATCCTGTGGTTTCGATCGTTCGCTGAGCAGCTGGGAATCAATTCGCAAAACGGTGTAATTAAGCGAGACCATCACCAGGCCAATCGCAACGTAAACCCAGCCCTGCCAGTAGTCGAGCCTTCCGGCGGAAACAAAAATAACGGCAAAGAAAACCAGCGTTCCCAAAACATGCTTGATGATGTAGGAGGATTTCATATTTTTCAGTTTTAGATTGACGGAAAATTGTGCTACTCTGATTGGATTTTGGATTTTTTTGTAAAAGGAACCCGATTATTTCCTGTTTCGCAGAAAGCCGGCTGGTGATATACTGATTCATATTTTAGTGGCTCAATGGGTTTAAGGATTACATCAAATTTAGGATAACCCAAAATTAGTTCCAACAGACTGGTCTATTTTATTTGTCGTATTCAGTATCATCGTGTTACTTGAACTTAGGAAACTAGTTCTTCCCTGCAATACTTAGCTTTTTGTGGATTTCTAGCTGGGCCCTCCGGCTATAAGCTGGCTCTGGGGGAAAGAAAAATTCCAAAGCCCGAACCCGCTGATCGACTTATCTTTCACGGAAAGCCGATAATACTAATTCCTTCAGACGGGAACCACCATTAACTTCGTGAAATTGCACTAACGTCTTTCCCATACCAGTCAAAATCAATTTCCGCAGCCAAGAAGATAATCTGATTTCAGTTGCTATATTTGAAACGTAACCAATCCCCAAAAATCAGGCATTGATCAAAAGAATCGGAGATATCGTTTTCCTTGTTTTTCTGCTGCTTCACGTAACAGGAATACATCAGTTGCAGGCTAAAACAATCAGGGTGGGAACTGCATTGCCGGTAACAAACCTCTCCGATGCAGCACAAATTGCCAGCCCTGGAGATACCATTCATTTTCTGAGAGGTGTCTATTCCGGAGGACAATCCATTGCCAATCTTCAGGGAAACGCCAGCAAATGGATTACGCTGTTTGCCCGCCCATCTGATTCGGTCATTATTCGCGGAGGTCATTCAGCCTGGCAGTTCACCGATGTTGCGTACCTCAACATCGAAGGGTTTATTTTTGAAGATCAAACGGCAAACGGCATCAACATCGACGATGGCGGGACCTACGATACTCCTTCCCATCATGTCATTTTTAAAAGCTGTGTCTTTCGGAATATCAAAGCAACAGGAAACAACGATTTGCTAAAGATTTCAGGGCTCGACCATTTTTCTGTTGTTTCGTGTATTTTTCTGAACGGATCACCCGGAGGAAGCGGCATCGACATGGTTGGTTGTCATCACGGAGTGATTGAATCGTCCGAATTCAACAAACAGGGCAGTAATTCCATTCAAGCTAAAGGAGGATCACAATTCATCCGGATTCAGCGAAACAAATTTATGGATGGCGGTCAGCGGTCAGTCAATTTGGGCGGAAGTACCGGCCTGCCGTTTTTCCGTCCGCAGGACGCCCAATTTGAAGCGGCTGATCTGGAGGTATTTTCCAACGTTTTTGTTGGATCCGATTCTCCCGTGGCTTTTGTGGGCTGCATCCGTTCGAAAGTCATTAACAACACCTTTTATTTACCTCAAAGGTGGGTGGTTCGCATTCTTCAGGAAAATACAAACCCGCGTTTTTTGCCCTGCGGCGAAAACACTTTTGAAAACAACCTGATTTATTACAGTCAACTCCGCAGCGAAACCAATATAGGACCCAATACCCGGCCTGAGACCTTCCGGTTTTCATCCAATTTCTGGTTCGACAGCGCCGCCAGTGAACCAAAGCTCCCGCTAATTCCGGTAAATGATGTGGTCATCGTCATTGGTCAAAATCCCCTGTTTACCGATGCAGACAGCGGCGATTTCAGGTTAAAAAAAGGGAGTCCTGCTTTGGGCAAAATTCAGTTTACCGGAGAACCAGTAACTGATTTCCATAACAAACCGTTTAAAAAACAGCGCGCCTTCGGGGCCATTGAATATGAAGAACATGAATAACTTAATTTGCAAATGTATAGCTATGAAAAACATTTTTTTAGTAGCACTTATTGCTGCGCTGGGCTTTGCCGGATGTAGCGACGAGAAGATAAACGAAGGAGACCCGATTTTGAAGGAAAACAACATGAAGATTATTCCGGAGGAGCCGACCAGCAAGGACGAAATTAAACTGATTGTTTTCAACGACTGCGATTACAACACCCTTTCAGGAGTTAAAAGAACCGGCAAAACCATTGAAGTTGAGAAGCAATTTAACAGCACAATGATGCGTCCCTGCATTCAGCGAAACGACACGATACGGATCGGGAAACTGCCCATGGGTGTTTATTCGGTCAATTACAAACTTGTGGACACAGCCAATCCTGCTACTCCCAAAATCGCACAGTCGCTGGTATTTAATCTGGCTGTTTCAAAATAAAAAACCTTCTCCGGACAACAGAAAAGGTTTTTCAGTCACTTATAAAAAGTAAGGAGTCTGTTTATTTCGAGGCCTGTAATTCAATCTTTACCTGATTCGATTTGGTATCGACTTTCAGTAATTTTTCAGCTTTGTTGTAGGAAGTGTAGCTGGCAACTAATTTACAATCGCCACTTTTCACATTGTTGATCACAAAATGACCATCGAAATCGGTGTAAGCTTTTACATCAGTTCCTTCAACTTTAACTTCAACGCCAACCAAAGCTTCGCCTGACACTTCGTCGATGACGTTTCCACTCAATGAAAGCACGATTGCTTCCGATTTGGTTTCTGTTTTTGATTCTGCTTTTTCTGCAAATGTTGATAATGCTGCAAATGCGACAAGAACAACTAAAATTAATTTTTTCATGACCAATATTTTTTTACGTTCGTTTCTTCTTTAATTCAGTTTCAAAAATATTCCGGACAAATTAAAGGGGAGTTACACTTCTATTAAAGTTTTATTACACGGTAAATTAAAGTATTCGGAATGGTCGGCTTAATGGAAAATTCACTGGATAGTAACGTTAATGTAACTAAATCATAGTTACTTACCTCAAAATTAATTTGCTGACGATATGCAGGATACTATCCGAAAATTAGATGTCTCAGTTATTTCAGATGTACATTTGGCCACACTGGCCAGCAAAGCGAAACCACTTCTTAAATACCTAAAATCCATTCATCCCCGGACGTTGGTTTTGAATGGAGATATCATTGATTCCTGGCGGTTTAGCCGCAATTATTTCCCAAAATCACATTTAAAAGTGATCAGACAATTGGTCAGAATGATCGAAAAGGGAGTCAAGGTGGTTTACATCACGGGCAATCACGATGATGTTTTTCGCAAATTCAATAACACGAAACTCGGCAATTTCAGGATAGTCAATCAGCTTGAACTAAAAACAGGACATCAAAATGTGTGGATTTTTCACGGCGATGTGTTCGATCACATTATTCACCATTCGCCCTGGCTGGCCAAATTCGGAGCTGCCGCCTACGGACTGCTTACTGTCTTCAACAAATTTCTGAATGTTGTCATCCGTACTTTCGGCGGTAAAGACATGATCCTTTATAAATCGATGAAAGACCGTATCCTCAAAGAGAAAAAGGTTTTGAGCAATTTCGAGCTGGCCATAGCTAATGCTGCGCTGAATAGAAATATGGATCTGGTGATATGCGGGCATACGCACCTTCCGGTTGATAAAATGATTTCTTCCGATCAGGGAGAAATCAGGTACATCAACTGTGGCGACTGGGTCGAGCATTTCTCTGCAGCCGAATGTCAGGATGGAAACTGGAGTTTAAAGTACTTCAACGCGGTTTCTGACGAAGAAGAACCTGAATCCCCTGGCGATGAACTTTATATCCCGGATAAGAAACAGGTGTATCGGTCGATCCTCGAAGAAATGAAAATCGCAAGTTTTTTATAATTCATGAAGATTCTTTATGCCATACAAGGAACCGGAAACGGACATATTGCGAGGGCAACCGACATTGTACCGATCCTGAAATCGATGGCTGAAACTGATGTTTTGGTTAGCGGAACACAGGCTGATTTACACGTCTCGTTTTCAATCGACTACCGGTTCCCGGGGCTAAGCTTTATCTTTGGTAAACGCGGAGGAGTTGATATCCTGAAAACGATTTGCAGATTGCAGTTCGTTCAGTTTCTGAAAGATATACGTGCATTGCCTGTTCAAAAATACGACCTGGTTATTAGCGACTTTGAACCTGTGTCGGCCTGGGCTTGCCGGCTTCGCAAAAAGAACTGCGTTGCATTAAGTCATCAGTTCGCCGTTTTAAAACCTGAGTTTCCAAGGCCCAAGCCAATCAGTTGGATTGGAGAATTTATACTGAGACACTATTCTCCTGTCAATCAAGGATATGGTTTTCATTTTAAACCTTCCTTTCCTCATATTTTTCCACCTGTCATTCGTTCAGCGATCCGCCATGCAAATCCAACGGTCAAACCTCATTTCACGGTTTATTTGCCGGCGTATAGCGATCAGCAAATCTACCAGGTTCTCTCGCTGATCCCATCCGTCGAGTGGCAGGTTTTTTCCAAACATACCGATCGAAACTATATACAAGGGAACGTTCATTTTCAGCACATTTCTTTGGACGGATTTACCGAAAGCTTAATAAATTGCACTGGACTTATCTGTACCGCGGGATTCGAGAGCCCTGCCGAAGCCCTTTACCTGGGGAAAAAACTTTGTGTCGTGCCCATGAAAAACCAGTATGAGCAACAATGCAATGCAGCGTTACTCCAAAACATGGGTATTAGGGTAATTCATCGGTTTACGGATGCGGCTTCCGAAATTGCCGATTGGGTTTACAATCAGAAGGCAGTACAAATCACTTATCCCGATCTTACCAAAGACATTCTCGAATTCGTGGTTCTGAACAAAGAGCAAAACGCTAACCTCCGGCCTCAGAATCCGTACGAAAAATTGAATCTTTTTCTTTAAAGAAAACCAGCCATGAAAAAAGCAGTTGAACTTTCATCGGATGATTTGTCGGCGGGATTAACTCAACTGGCCAAACGACTGGGCATCGATACACAGCGCTATCAACCCGTGAGGTTTGAGAATTTTCCGTTTTTCTCAGTTTATTGTGTTGATTTAAATCGAAATACAAATCAAAAAGAATGGATTACCAAATTTGAAATTCTGCTGATTGACGTTGACTCGGTTGACGATCTGTTCATAGATTTCAGACTTAATCTTTCCGTAGAACAGAAGTACCTGGATGCAGAATTGGATGATGTAAAAGTCATTAAATTTCCGAACGACTAATTTTTGCCAGATTTTTCAGGATATTCCCGTTCGCTGACAATCTCGCCGTTAGTCCCAAATTTGCGCCAGATGCCAACCTTTTCGCCCTTGTTGTAATGGAGTTCATACAGCAGATTGCCCGAAGCGTCCCAAATCATCCAGGCGCCGTGTTTTAGCCCATCCTTGTAATTGGCCAGTCCGATCAACACTTTTTGCTCGTTGTAGGTAATCCACGATCCATGCATCAGGTTGTTTTTGTACGACCGAACCTCGTTAAGCAGTCCGTTTTCAAAATAAACGTTGACAGTTCCGTTTTTCTGCCCGTTTTCGAGGTTCATTTCCATCTTGATTTTGCCGTTTGGATGGTGAGTCACATATTTACCGGTATAGGCAACGCTATCGGCATAATAAATACCGTTTATTTCCTTCAGTTCCTGGGCAATGCTCGTCTGAACCAGCAAGCCGATCAGCGCAATAATTAAACCTAACTTCTTCATTTTATGCTTCTTTAATTTTCAAAAGAGCTCTGTCGGCATACCGTGCCAACAAAGCTCTTTTACTCCATTCTATCTAATCTGTTACCTATCGGTAAATCATTTTTATTGTTTTTTGTTCCTGACCAGCAACCACTTTTGCCACATACAAACCCTTTGGAAGGCGGGTTCCGTCGAATTCAAACTGATGTTTGCCTCCGGTTAAAGTTCCTTCCTGAAGATGGGATACCACTCGACCGCTCAGATCGAGTACCTGCACTCGCACAAACGATTCGCTCTTCAAATTCAGTTCGATGTTGGTAATTCCATTGAACGGGTTGGGATAGTTGATCAGCGAAATTTCTTCGGAACGGAAAACCGGATTTACCGCTGTTGGCACCCAATACGACGCATTAAATACCGGAGAGCCTGCCTGCGGCTGGAAATTTGGTGCTGACAGGTTAAACGGATCAGCAATTTTAACTTCCGCATTGGTAGCAATCAATTGGTTCCTGCGAACTGGTGTCTGGAACCATGTCTGCAAACTCGCGGCATCGAAAATCGTTCCGTCTTCCTTAAACTTGTCGCCGCGGATTCCGGCAAAGAGAGTGTTCTTCACAGTCAGCACATCGGTTTGAGCGGCTGTTTGGCTGCCATCCGATTCCAAACGTAATCCCATTCCCCAGCCCAAAAACGCCGAGTTGTAGATTTGCAGTTTGGTGTTGCGGCGCAAACGCATGGCCGATCCTCCGGCGTGGTTCGCTAATAAAGTGGCCGGTTCTGTGGCACTTTTAGCCGGACCAAAAGCACTGATGTTGCTGAAAATAGCCTTGGTAAATGGTTCGGCGGTACTACCCGAAGCATCATTGTCCGATTCAAAAGCATTGGCTGCGTCGGTGTCCACAATGTTTGGATCGCGCAAAACCAATCCAAACTGCACCATCCCGTTGAAACCATTGTCAGTATCGAAATCGTCGTCTTCAGTTTTGTACGAAATCAGGTATTTGGCATTGACCGATCCGCCAAACCACTCGAAGCCGTCGTCGCCTGAGTGCGAAACCTGCACATAGTTTATTTTCGTTTGGCTGCCTACCGAATACAAAGTCAGCCCGTTAATTTCCTTGTCTTTGGCCACTTCGAATCCGGGGAATTCGATGCGAACGTATTTCAGTTCTCCGGAGTTATCGTCCGAAGCAGTTCCTCCGTAGGGCGAGTCGATACCACCTTCGGCAATTCCTTCGCCTCCGGCATTGTTGTTAATGGCTTTTCCGCAGATTACCACTCCGGCCCAATCGCTGTTGGCCCGCAGACCGGCTCCCTGGTTCGAGGTGAAAACAATCGGTTTGCTTTCGGTTCCAACGGCCATAATTTTTCCGCCGCGTTCAACCACCAAAACACTTTTGTTGGTTCCGCGAATGATGGTTCCTGGCTCAATGGTCAGGGTTGCACCTTCTTTCACATATACCCAGCCATCAAGTTTGATCACTCCCGACCAGGTTTCGCTGGCTGTAATCTGCAAACCGGCTGAGCGGGAGAATTGTCCGTTACCTTTGGTTGCAGTGGCTTCAGGATAAGTTGTATTGACCGGATCGAAGTTTGTCCAGTTTTTGGTCCAGTCGATTACACCGTCGAAAGCGCCAATGTAATTCACTTTGTCGAAAAAAGCGTTGGTGATACTTTGGGCAAAAAGCGCCGAAGTAAGTCCAAGCGAAAGAACAATAGAAAGTAAAGTTTTCTTCATAATTGTATGATTAAAAGTTTCGTTTTTTGAATTTGTTTTAAAGTTTAACTACCACTGCAACAGAATAATTGCGGTTTGGAGTATACGCGTATGTATCCATCTCGAAGCTGTCGCCGGGGCCGAAATACTGAACAAACCTGATCTTCTCATTCAGGATATCTTTAATCCCTGCCTTCAGGCTGACACGCTTGCCCAAACCTTTTTCAATGGTGAGGTCGAGCGAATTGCGGGGAAGTTCCCACGTGTGTGGATTGGTTGGCGTACCCACAAAAGCGATGCGCTTGCCAATGCGGTTGTAATTCAACCCGACGGAGAGATTGGCTTCCTGTTTCTGGTAATTCATACCCAGGTTGACAATGTAGGGCGACTGCCCCTGCATGATGCGTTTTTTGTCGCGGGCAAATCCCTGCTTTTCGGTGTTGATTTCACTTTTGATCAGTGAAGTGTTAAAAATGAGGGTCAGATCTTTTAGGTGGTGCAGAAACCCGGTTGATTTTTCGAATTCGAGCAATTGTTTTCGCACGTCGAGTTCGAGTCCCATGCTGAAGCCTTCTTCGGTGTTGTAAGGTTTGTAGTCGTATCCTGTTCCGGCCGGAATCAGGAAAGCTTCTATCGGATTGGTAAAACTCTTGTAAAAAGCTGCTGCCGAAACAATTTCGCCATTCGACGGATACCACTCGTAGCGAAAATCGAAATTATCAATGTAGGCATTCTGCAATTCCTCGTTTCCGTGGATCAGCACAAAAAGCTCGAAATCCTGAAAGTCGAAGTTCGACATTTCGCGAAATTCGGGGCGGTTTACCGTTTTTCCGTATGATGCACGAATGAGGTTTTTTTCGTTGAGGTTGTAGGTCAGATTGGCCGACGGATAAATATTCACCGTGTCGCGCAGAATATCGAGGTTTTCGGTATTGCCGGTTTTTTCGTAGAAATCGGTAATCTCGCGCTCAAACTTTTCAACACGAACCCCGCCATACAAATTGATTTTACTGCTGAACGGAATTTTCAGGCCAACATATCCGGCGGTGAGTTTATCTTTCGCGTTGTAGCTGTCTTTCGCGCGGGTGTTGTCGCGGTACGAAAGCCCATGCTGGTTGTAAGGTGCTGTTTGGTCGAAAAAGAAGTTTTCGGTGGCAAATATTTCGTCAACCGGTTTGTAAAATATATCCGGAGGATTGTTTACTGCCACTGCCCCAATCAGGCGCGAATCGAAGGAGCGGTCTTTCGTTTCGTACAAAAAACCCGCTTTCAGTGTCCACGCATTCTCACCTCCGGCAATGGTAAACCGGTGTTCCAAATCTGCTTTCAGGTCATATACATTTTCCTGCATGTTCAGCCACAGACGGCCGCCCATGTATGCGTTCGGCACATTTTGCAGGCGGAGGTAATATTGCTGGTTGCGATCACTTTGTTCGTTCTCGTCGAGCACAAAAGTCAGGCGGCGGTTGTCTGGCTGTTCGTTGCTGGTGTATCCATATCCGGCCATCCAGTTTATTTTAGTCCGGTCGTTATTGAATTGCTGTTCGCCAGCCAGTTGTCCGGAGTAAACAAAGCGGGTTTCGTATTTTAGGTCGTATGATCGGAGCGTTTCTACATTATAATAGTTCACCCCGTTTCTAACACTGGTGGTTTTGTTGCCCATCTGGTTCATGAAATTCCGGAATTCGAGTTTTTGATTTTTTCCGTAGAGGAAATTCCAGTTGTGAATGAGTCCCAGTTTGGCCGATTCTTTATACCGGTCATCTTTAAAATCAAAGTCTTTCAGAACTTCATTGCGTTCCGGAGAATAGTCCTGGTACTCCAGACGGTTGATGTTCAACAGGTCGCTGGTAAAACTGTAGTTGAGGGCGGTGATGTTGCCCACCGACATTTTCCCCCACACGAACCGACGCTGCAAAGCGATGGAAAGGTTTTGATCGGGCAATGGGCTTTTGGTGGTCGTAGTCCAGTTGTTCGTGAATGATTTTCCGATTTCATTGAGTCGTTCTGATTTTTGCAGATAATCTGCCGCATTTTTCCAGACATACAGTTCGTTGTAGGCTTCTTTCGCCGGAACGACTGAAGGTATGTTGCGCGAATTGTCCGAAAATCCCAACCAGTCGGTTTTTCCTCCGGAATAAGTCTGAAATGCACTGTTGAATGTGGTGTTTTCGACATATTTATTGCCATACGAAATGACCAGGCTGTTTTCGTCGGCCACACTTTTGGTTTCGACATTGATAGCAGCACCGGCAAAATCGGCGGGCAATTCAGGCGCCGGACTTTTATAAATCAGGATGTTGTTGATCATTCCGCTGGGGATGGCGTCAAACGAAAAGGCGCGTTTGTCGGCTTCGAAACTCGGGGCAGTAGCTCCGTTCAGCATCACCGAATTGTAGCGTTCAATCAGTCCGCGAACGATCACAAAACGCCCGTTGGTAATGGTAATTCCCGGAACGCGGCGAATCACTTCTGCCGCATCTTTATCCTGCGATTTGCTGATTTGTTGCGCGGTGATTCCGCTCACAATCAGGTTCCCGGCTTTCAGGGACGAAAGCATCGAAACCTCGGTATTGTCGCGGCGTTTGGCAACTACCTGAACTTCTTCAATGTCAACCGTAGCCGGTTTAAGTTCGACATTCACAACTGCTTCGCTGCTGTTGCCCACTTCTACCCGAATAATCTGGTTGTCGTATGAAATGTAGGAAATGACGAGGTTGTAGTTTCCGGCGGCAACTTTCTCAATTCTAAAATTTCCGTCGAAGTCGGTGATGGCGCCGTTGGTTGTTCCCTGAAGGGCTACCGTTGCCCCAATGAGGGTTTCTTTGGTGTTGGCATCAATGACAGTACCTTTAATTATGCCGGTTTGCGACATTGCGTTTAACGAACAAAGTATCCAGACCGTTAGCAGCAAGATTTGTTTTAGTCTCATTCAAGAAGCACTTTAAATAACTTACGAGGTTTAAGTTGGTGACAGTAGCCAGAGAATTTTGGCGCTAAGGAATGGCTAAAGCATTACAGAATGATGAATCTTTTTTTGCGGATTGGTTACTTTTGGATAACAGAAGTGTAATAACAGCAGCAAATAACTGAATTTCAGAACAGTTAAAACTTATTAATACCAACAAGACGATAGAATTTGATAACAGGATTCACAAAACCCAACAAAAAACAAGTGCAGAAAATTGCTGGCGATGTTACGGTTTTGTAATCTCCAAACCATTGATAAAACATGAAAATTGAGGCATTTATATAAGTTGTAATTTTTAATTAATATTTGTGTAATCGTTTTGTAACAATATTGAAAATACTTTGCAATCGATTTTATTAATGGAAAATGAAAAGGGTAAACCCAACTACACAATTTCTAAATCCAGCATTATACAGTGCTTCCGAAGTGCTTTCATCTTACCTTCCTGTAAATTCAACATCTTTTAGAACAACAAAATGAGTATCTACATTCTTTTTATTGCCGTATTATTTTGTCTGGCTATTTCCGACCTGATGGTTGGAGTTGCCAACGATGCCATTAACTTCCTGAATTCAGCAATTGGGTCAAAGGTCGCTAAACGAACTGTGATCATGATTATTGCAAGTCTTGGAATTCTGGCAGGAGCCCTACTTTCGAACGGGATGATGGAAGTAGCCCGGAAGGGTCTTTTCCATCCGCAGTATTTCCTGTTTACCGAAGTGATCATCATTTTTATGGCCGTCATGTTTACCGATGTGCTTCTGCTCGACTTTTTCAACACGTTCGGGCTTCCAACTTCAACCACCGTTTCCCTGGTTTTCGGGCTATTGGGTGCTGCTGTTGGAATGGCATTTTTTAAAGTAGGTGATGGGGCTGTAATTGTTATTGACGGTGTTGAGAAAGTTGCCCAGATCGGGGATTTTATTAACTCATCGAAAGCGCTCACCATCATTTCCAGCATTTTGTTATCTGTTGTATTTTCCTTTGTTTTTGGTGTTGTTATTCAATGGATCAGTCGTTTGCTGTTCAGTTTCAACACCGAAAGAACAATCAAGTATTATGGTGCTCTTTGGGGGGGACTGGCGATATCGGCAATCACTTATTTTATCCTGATTAAAGGGCTGAAGGATGCTTCGTTTATGACCGATGATACGTACAAAGTCATTCAGGAAAATACGATTTTAATTATCGCCGGCAGTTTTGTTCTTTGGACTGTTCTTTTGCAGCTCGCTAGCTGGCTCTTCAAAACTAACCCGCTAAAAATTGTTGTGTTAGCCGGAACATTTGCATTGGCAATGGCTTTTGCCGGAAACGACCTGGTCAACTTTATCGGGGTGCCACTGGCAGGTTTCGAGGCTTTTAAAGTTTATACGGCTAACGGTGGAACTGACTTGTTAATGGGTCATTTGCTCGGAGAAATTAAAACTCCCATGTACTTTTTATTTGGCGCCGGAGTGGTTATGGTCATAACCCTTTGGTTTTCGAAAAAAGCCCAAACAGTGGCCGATACTGAACTAAAACTCAGTCGTCAGGACGAAGGTTCGGAGCGTTTCGGATCTTCCGCTTTCTCCCGATACCTGGTGCGCAGAGTCGTCAATACTTCCACCTTTTTCAGCAGTGTAATTCCTCAGCCAATTATTGCCACAATCAGCAAACGATTTGATCGCTCTGAATTGGAAAACAAACTTAAAAAAGAATCAGATCCGCCAATGTTTGACCTGGTTAGAGCTTCCGTAAACATGATGGTTGCTTCTATACTCATTGCTGTTGGGACATCATTTAAACTTCCGCTTTCAACCACTTACGTAACTTTCATGGTGGCAATGAGTACTTCGCTGGTTGATGGCGCGTGGGGAAGAGACAGCGCAGTTTACCGTATTACCGGCGTGTTTACAGTGATTGGAGGATGGTTTGTTACCGGTCTGGCAGCATTCACCGTTGCTTTCCTGTTGTCAACATTTCTCGGATATACCACCACCATTGGGGTAATAATCCTGGTAGGTTTTGCAGTCTTTGCATTTTACCGCACGCACCTTATGCACAAAAAAATCCAAAAGGAAAGTAACGAAACCGAAAAAGAAGTTGAGGAGTTGATCTCGGCTGAAACGATGTTTGAAAAATGCAACCACGGTATTGTGAAAACCTTGAACGAGGTGAACAGTTTGTACAGCAATACCATCAGATTTTTACTTGCAGAAGATCATAAAGAGCTGAAAAAGCAACTTCAGCGGTCGGCTGAACTGGAGAAAAAGCTGGACAAGAAACGAAATAACACTTACCAGACTTTGTCCACTTTACCCTCACCTGATTCGGTAGAAGCTACCCATTATTACATCCTGACCCTGGATTACATGAAAGAAATTGCACATTGCATTTCGTACCTCATCGATCCGGTTTATAAGCATGTGGACAACAACCACAAACCGCTCACCGAAGCTCAGGCAAAGGAATTAAACCTTTTGGTTGCCGGGGTTGATCACTACATTAGTCTGGTTCTTAGTGTACTTGGCAATAACAGCACCGAAAAGCTGGAAGAAATTTACCGCGAACAAGCGCTGATTATTGAATTGAACAAAGAAGCCCGTAAAAACCTCATCAAATCGATCAAGAAAAATGAGATCGGGACAAAAAATAGTATGCTGGTTATGACGATTCTTGGTGAAACCAGAAATCTATTGATTTACACGTCAAATATGATGAAGATTCAAAACGACTTTACCCAATCGGTAATGAACTCAAAAGATTAAATACCTATATTCCGTATAGAAATCGGTTCTGACGGATCAGTTTTAATTAACCCAGATTAAGCAACAGCAAATGTTAATGCTTAATCTGGGTTAAAAAATAACCATTTGGATTTGAAAATTAGTTTACCGGTTTAAAATACCGCTTCTACAATCTTCCGGGTATTGTCAGAAACTCCGTAGGTGTAAAGGTGTAAACTTGGAACCTGATGCGCTACAAGGTCTTTCGACTGCTGAATGGCCCATTCGGTACCCACGATTTTAGCATCGTCGTCGGTTTTGCATTTGGTTAGTTCGGCGGCAAGTTCTGAAGGAATGTCGATGCTGAACAACTTTGGCAACACGGTCAGTTGGTTGCGCAGGTTAATTGGTTTGATGCCCGGAATGATGGGGACCGTAATCCCGATGGAACGGCACTTGTCAACAAAATCGTAGTATTTCCGGTTGTCGAAAAACATCTGTGTAACAATGTAATCGGCTCCTGCATCTACTTTTTGCTTCAGGTATTTCAGGTCGATTTCGAGGTTGGGCGATTCAAAATGCTTTTCAGGATAACCTGCAACCCCGATGCAAAAGTCCATCGGGTGCGTATTTTTCAGTTCAGGCTCCAGGTATTTTCCTTTCCGAAGATTTACAATCTGTTCAACCAACTGGTTGGCATTGGCATGTCCATTGGGGTCGGGCCTGAAAACATGCTCGCCCTTGTTTCCGTCGCCGCGCAAAGCCAGCACATTCTGGATACCCATGAAATCCAAATCAATCAAAACATGTTCGGTTTCGCTTTTCGAGAAGCCGCCACACAAAATATGAGGAATCACCGGAATGCCGTATTTATGCTGAATACTGGCTGCAATGGCAACCGTTCCGGGGCGTTTGCGAACTATGCGCTTTTCGATGCGTCCATCCGGCCATTCAACGTAGGTCATTTCGTCGCGGTGCGTGGTAATGTTAATGTACTTCGGACTGAAGTCCAGCAGATTCTCGATCGTATTGTATATTTTGCTGGCGTCGTTTCCCTTGAGCGGGGGTAGTAACTCAAACGAAAAAACGGTTTTATCACTTTGATTGATAATGTCAATTACTTTCATCTTAGGGGTATTTTCGAATGGTTAAAAGTTGTCAATCAGTACTTTCAACGATTTCTATTTAAAAATGTTTTCTATCTTTTTCTCTGCTTTATTCATTTCGCGTTTCAGTTGGGCCTCGACCGAATTGTTGAAATGAAAAATCATATCGGCTACAAACATAACAGCCAAACCGAGTAAAAAGTAAATTACCGCCGTTTTAAAGTGTCCTTTTTTCATTCATTTAAAATTAATGGGTTTAGAAATTTTCGTTTACGATACCATTAACTGGCAATAACTGAATTTTTTCTTCAAGAGCCAGTCTATGTTTTCCCTGGTAAACAATGTAAAACTGATCGAGTTTCAGGTCATCAATAATTTGGTGCATCGAACGGGTTACTTTTGGCGTTTCCGAATATTTGATCTCAAAACCCAGACGTTTGCCGTTTTTCAATACCATTAAATCAAGTTCCAATCCTGCATGGGTGCGCCAGTAGTAATAATCGCGTGATTTTAACCTGTTGATAATTTGCTCAATTGTAAATCCTTCCCATGAAGCGCCAAGTTTTGGATTGGTCTGAATTTCATGATCAGGCAAGGAAAGCAAGGCGTGCAACAATCCGCTGTCGCGAATAAAAATTTTGGGTGCTTTTACTTGTCGCTTCTGCAAGTTTTCGAACCAGGGCTGAATCTGCCGAACCATATATGCTCCTGTTAAAATATCGAGCCAGCTCTTAACTGTTGGTTCCGAAACGCCCAACGAGCGGGCAAACTCCGATGCTTTCCAAATTTGGCCGTGGTAATGTGCAAGCATCATCCAGAACCTACGCATCATCGGTGCCGAAAGATTGAACCCAAGCAAATTCAGGTCACGCTCTAAAAAAGTGCGAATGAAATCCTGCCTCCACTGATAACTTTGCTGATCGTCGTCGGCCAGGTAAGAGCGTGGAAACCCGCCTCGCATCCACAACGACGAAAGATTTTCGATGCCTACTTCATCCAATCGGAAGCCTGTCAGATCGACAAACCCGATTCGTCCGGCCAGTGTTTCCGATGAGTTGCGCATCAGTTCGGGTGAAGCGCTGCCCAACAGCAAAAACTTGCGATCTACGTTTTGTTGATCGGCCAACACGCGCAGTAAAGGAAATAACTCTGGGAGCCGCTGCACTTCGTCAATCACAACCAATCCGGTTTGCTGACTAAGGATTTGTTTAGCCGAATTTTTCAGCAGTTCAAAATCGTCGGGGTCTTCCAGGTCGAAAAATACCGATGAATTTTCGGCAGCCAGTTTTCGGGCAATGGTCGTTTTTCCGCATTGGCGCGGTCCCAATATGGCTGTAACCGGGTTTGCAGCCATCGAAAGGCTTATTTCTGCTTCATATTCAGGACGAAAGAGGTACATTTCGATTTGTATTTGTCCTGCAAAGATACAATTTATATTGAAATTCTAAAGTTTGATTTTAGATTTTCAAGGTAGTTTATTGATGCTTACCTTGAAATTCTAAAGTTTGATTTTAGATTTTCAAGGTAAAAACATGAAATTATTGATTTGTCTGGGTAAATTCTTTGATAATAGGTTCTGCTTTTTCCAGATCAGCTTTCTGAATAAATAAATCGACAGATGAAGGAACTCCCCCCGAAAATCCTGCGATGGTTCCAGAGTAAAAATCGTCCTGAATCAATGCAGCTATTCCATTGTTTTCCAGCTCGTCCTTGAGCAAGTTTACGATAATTGAGGAACTTGTAAATATTCGAACCAGTTTGTTATCCATGTTTTGAAGTTTATTATTCTAGTTTGAATCAGTATGCATTTTAACCCTTCCTTTTATCAATCACAATACAATTGTATCAAATCCGTCATCCCCCAAAGGCCGAATTTTCATTCCTTTAAAATTGGAGCCGTTCCGTCCGAAAAAACACTTCCGCTATGCTTCTGATTCTCATGCGGACGGCTTTCCGGTTGTGCCTTATAACCCAAGGGTTACCCCAGGCTACCAATATTCCGCTCCTCCGGAGCTGTGAAATTACTGCCAGCGAGGACCCACTGCGACTGAAAACTGTGACTGAACACTTTTATATCCCCTTATAATTCAAGTTCGAAGGCATAAACTGCTCAATCACTTCAACCGAAACACCCTTGCGGCGAGCATAGTCTTCAACCTGGTCTTTGCCCACTTTTTCTACGCTGAAATATTTCGATTCCGGATGTACAAAAAATTCGCCGCTAACTGATGCGGTTGGTGTCATCATGAAATGTTCGGTGAGGCTCAAACCCAGTTCATCGGCACGCAACATGGCAAACAGATTGCCTTTTTCGTGGTGCTCGGGGCAAGCCGGATAGCCCAGCGCCGGGCGTATTCCCTGGTAATCAACATGCAACATTTCTTCGAGCGAAAGCTTTTCATCGGCAGCATATCCCCAGTAATCCTTGCGCACTTTTTCGTGCAGCAATTCAGCAAAAGCTTCGGCCAAACGGTCGGCCAGCGCTTCGAGCATAATGGCGCTGTAATCGTCGTGATTATCGCGGTACTGCTGAATCCACTTTTCGATGCCAATTCCGGCGGTGGTGGCAAACGCCCCGAAATAGTCGGTGCGGCCACTTTCAACCGGCGCCACAAAATCCGACAAACAATAATTCGGCGACCCTGGCTTTTTGGCCTCCTGCTGACGCAAATGATAGAAACGTCCAATTTCTTTTTTGCTGATTTCGTCTTCGTAAATCGCAATATCGTCGCCATCGGCATTGGCCGGCCAAATCCCGAAAACCGCATTGGCCTGAATCATTTTCTTCTCAGTGATTTCGTCGAGCATGCGATTGGCGTCGGTGTATAGTTTGCGGGCTTCCTCACCTTGTAGATCGTCGTTCAGAATTTCAGGATATTTACCTTTCAGTTCCCAAACAAAGAAGAAGAACGTCCAGTCGATGTATTTGCGCAATTCCGAAATCGGGAAGTCGATCAACTGTTTGATTCCCACAAAATTCGGCTTATAAATGGATGCGTTTTTCCAGTCGATTTTCAGTTTGTTTTCGCGGGCTTCAGCGATGGGCAAATATTTCTTTGCCTTTTTCTGACCGTGCATTTCGCGTACCTGCTCGTAGTCCTTTTTCAGTTCCTTCAGGAATTCTTCGTTTCCTGAAACCAGGTTCGAAACCACGCCCACCGCGCGCGATGCGTCTTTCACATAGATGACCGGATTTTTATATTGCGGCGCAATCTTCACCGCTGTGTGAATTTTCGAGGTGGTTGCACCGCCAATCAGCAGCGGAATATTCATGCCCCGACGTTCCATTTCGGCTGCCGCTTCCACCATGATTTCGAGTGACGGCGTGATCAATCCGCTCAGTCCTATAATATCCACTTTTTCCTGAACGGCGGCGTCGAGAATTTTTTCGGTCGGCACCATCACACCCAAATCGATCACACGATAGTTGTTGCAGCCCAAAACCACGCCCACAATATTTTTGCCGATGTCGTGCACATCGCCTTTCACAGTGGCCATCAGCACGGTTTTGCGGTTGTCGGTGGTGTCAACGGTATCTTTCTCGGCTTCGATGTACGGCAACAAAAAAGCCACTGCTTTTTTCATCACGCGGGCCGATTTAATTACCTGCGGAAGGAACATCTTTCCGGAGCCAAACAGGTCGCCCACCACGTTCATGCCGTCCATCAGCGGACCTTCGATAATGCTCAAAGTTGGCGAATAATGCGGCAAAGCTTCAGCCAAATCTTCCTCAACGAAATCGGGCAAACCTTTTACCAGCGCATGTTCCAGCCGCTTTTCAACCGGCAGGCTGCGCCATTCGTCTTTGCGCTCTTCCTTCGCGTCCTGCTCTTTCAGGGTCTGGGCAAATTCGAGCAACTCTTCGGTCGCTTCAGGCTTTTTATTCAGCACCAGATTTTCCACTTTCTCCAAAAAATCTTTCGGAATCTCGTCGTAAATCTGCAACATGCCGGGATTCACAATCCCCATGTCGAGTCCGGCACGGATGGCGTGGAACAGGAAAACCGAGTGAATGGCCTCTCGCACCTGGTCGTTTCCACGGAAGGAGAACGACAGGTTGCTGATTCCGCCGCTGGTTTTGGCATGTTTCAGGTGTTGCTTGATCCAGCGAACCGACTCGATGAAGTCGATCGCGTAGTTGTTGTGTTCCTCGATTCCGGTGCCGATGGTCAGCACGTTGGTGTCGAAAATGATGTCCTGCGGCGGAAAGTTGATTTCGTTCACCAAAATATTGTAGGCACGCTGGCA
>CAYRBM010000048.1:0-1865 GCA_964422425.1 uncultured Odoribacter sp. | reverse complement strand
TCGTCGAAATTCACGTCGATCACCTGCGCGCCATCTTCCACCTGTTGGCGGGCAATGGCCAGCGCTTCCTCGTATTTTTCTTCGCGGATCAACCGGGCAAACTTGCGCGAACCCGCCACATTGCACCGTTCGCCAATGTTCATAAACACCGACTCGTGTGTCAGTATAACCGGTTCGAGGCCACTAAGAATGGTATGTTTGTCTTTTTTTCTGCGGATGTGAGGTTCGGCTTTTTCAGCAATTCTGGCCAGTTCGCGGATGTGTTCAGGAGTTGTTCCACAGCAACCGCCAATAATGTTTACAAATTTGTTGTCGAGAAAATCGCTGATCTGATGTCCCATTTCCACTGGTGTTTCGTCGTACTCGCCAAATTGGTTGGGCAATCCGGCATTGGGATAAGCGCTGATGAAGAACGGCGCCTTTTTCGACAATTCTTCCAGATACGGGCGCAAATCGCGGGCACCCAGCGAGCAGTTGAGCCCGATAGAAAGCAGGTCGATGTGCGAAACCGAAGTCAGAAAGGCCTCAACAGTTTGTCCTGAAAGAGTGCGACCGCTGGCATCAGTAATCGTTCCTGAAACCATGACCGGCAGGTGCATACCGCGTTCGTCCAGTTCTTCTTCGATAGCAAACAGCGCCGCTTTGGCGTTGAGCGTGTCGAAAATCGTCTCAACCAGCAGCAAATCGACACCGCCATCGAGCAAACCTTTCACCTGTTCGCGGTACGAAGCTTTCACCTCATCGAACGAAACGGCGCGGTATCCGGGGTCGTTCACGTCGGGCGACAACGACAAAGTTTTGTTCATCGGACCAATGGCACCGGCCACAAAGCGTGGTTTATCCGGATTTTTCGCAGTGAATTCATCAGCTACATCAACAGCCAATTTAGCCGCCTCAATGTTGATTTGATACACCCAGGCTTCGGTATGGTAATCGGCTTGCGAAATGCTGGTGGCATTGAACGTATTGGTTTCGATGATGTCGGCACCAGCTTCCAAAAATTGCGCATGAATGCCGCGAATGACTTCCGGTTTGGTAATTACCAGCAGATCGTTGTTGCCTTTCAGGTCGCTGGCAAAGTCAGTAAAAACCGTTCCGCGAAAATCGGCTTCCGTCAGCCGGTGTTTCTGGATCATCGTTCCCATGGCCCCGTCGAGCACCAACACGCGCGACTCCAGCTCTTTTTGTATATCTTTTTTTATTGTCATCAAATTTGTATTTCCTTGTTAAACACAAAGTCACGAAGACACAAAGCGTTGAATTTTCCTTCGTGTCTTAGCGTCTTCGTGTTTAATATCACTTAATCAACTTCATTTCAAACTGCCCCCGGATGCCGATTTTGTCGCGGCAAATAATCACTGCCGAGAGTATCTCCGGAAACCGTTCGGTTTGCTGTGTCACCAACTCTACATCTTCAGGAACCTGAACCAGATTGCCAAACGTAGTTGCCAGCGCATCGGCCAGAGCCGTGTTTCTGCAAACAATCATGGTGGCATCCGTCTTTCCTAGACTGACCGATGGGCCAACGATTCCGGCAGAAGTGCAAACTCCCAGCGGAGACTGGTCTGCAGGAATCTCGATCCCAATTTTTCCCGACAATGGCGAATTTCCGGCATAAACTGACATCAGCAAATTTCGGTTAATTTTCAGGAATATATCGCCTCCATTTTCCACCACAATTTCTTGAATGGAAAACTGTTGCATCAAATGCTGGCCAACAAATTCCGAGAACGCACCAGCCACAGTAGCCATCGGACCCACTCCGGCGCGACGGGCTGCATCGGCCATCCTACTAACAATCTCGGGTGCATTCGGTTTTACGGCGTGTGGTTCGAAGGTTTTGCCAAACACCGGATCAGTCAGCA
>CAYRBM010000047.1:0-35300 GCA_964422425.1 uncultured Odoribacter sp. | reverse complement strand
TCTCCCTATGTTTTCCAATAAAAACAACTATTTTCTTACATCGAACTCACGTTAATTACCAAATACTCTGGAATTGATCCTGAAGTTGAACAAGGTGGTATTGCTCCGGGAGTGGATTCGAATAACTTTTATCCCAAAACCCGTACTGTTTTGTTTGGCGTAAAAGCAACATTTTAAAACCTTTAAAAGATAAACCGATGAAAAAAATAATTTCATACTTCATACTACCTGTTTTGGCAGTACTGGTTGTTTCCTGCCACGATATTGAAGTTCCAATAACAACACAGATGACCCCCGATGTTTTCCCACAAAACGATGCACAGTTTGCGCAAACTGCCGGCGCTGTTTATGCAGCTTTCAGGGGAGAATACGCTCATTCATTTTTCTTCATGAGTACCATCAGTACCGACGAGGGCATACTTCCTGCCAGAGGTGGCAACTGGTACGACAATGCCGGATACATGAAAATGCACTATCACACCTGGGATAAAGATCATGGCGCAACAAATTATCTTTGGTACACCACCGAAAAAACCATCGGAGTAATGAATCAGGCTTATTTCATCCTAAACAATGTTATGCCTGAAGGTGCGAACAAAAAAACAACCCTGGCCGAACTTCGTATGATGCGGGCTATATCGTATTTTATCATGATGGATTTTTACGGGAATGTCCCTCTCGATACTTTGTACGGCGATTTTGAACCCAAAACGAATACGCCTAGAGCCGACGTTTTCAAATACATCGAGAGCGAAGTAAAAAAAGCTGTTAATAATTTAAGCGAAGAAACGGGTGCAAAAACCTACGGACGGCCAACCAAATGGACTGCGTATGCTTTGTTGGCAAAAATGTACCTGAATGCCGAGTACTACACCGGAACTGCCCGCTGGAACGATTGTATCGCCGCCTGCGACGCCGTTATTAACTCCGGAAAATTTGCCATCGAGCCCCGGGCTTCGTACCTGAAAATGTTCTATCCCGACAATGGGCCTCAAATGAAAGAATTCATTTTCGCAATTCCCTACGACCCTTCAGCAACTGCCTATCCGGGAACCAACGGCATGATGTACCGCTCACGCTATGATGTTCCACGATCGGCAAGGGCAAAATTCGGGTTACCTTTCACTCCCAGTGCCCCAATGAGCACCCTCCCTGAATTTTACGCCCATTTCAACGACCCTGGAGACATCCGAAACGACCAGTGGTTAACAGGCCTACAGTTTATGAGCGACGGTGTTACTCCTCTAACTGTAACCACCACAAAAAAAGGATACGACCAGTTCTATGCCGGAACCGACGGCGGAGCGTCGTACACCTATCAGGTTAATCTCACTCCTGACATCATTCTGCGCCAGAACGCTGATTTGTTCGACTGCGGCAACGACGAAATTGCCTGGAACATGGGCTACCGTAACATCAAATTCTATCCTGATAAAACATCGACCAGCCGCAATCAGAACAACGATGTTCCTTACCTGCGTTATTCCGATGTTATACTGATGAAAGCTGAAGCTATTCTGCGCGGCGGAACTGCAACCGGCGGACAAACCGCCTTATCGCTGGTGAACATGATTCGTGCTAACCGCTCGACTTCACCTGCGTGGACAAGCGTTACGCTGGAAGACCTCTACAAAGAGCGCAGCCGCGAGCTTGTTTACGAATGCTGGCACCGCAACGACATGATTCGTTTCGGCAAATTTGAAGGGAAATGGGGTTTCAAAACCAACGCAGATACATATCGCCGGATTTTGCCCATCCCAACCGATGCAATGAAATTAAATCCGAAGCTGGTTCAAAATCCAGGTTACAATTAGTTGGTTTATAGATTTAGGTTAATCCCGGGATCAAATTCGACTCCGGGATTTTTGTTTTTATTGGCATACATTCAACAAAAAAGGCTGTCGGGATTATTTCTGACAGCCTTTCTATGTTATAAAAAGAAAAATCTTAGTCAATCATCTCAAACCCGCAATATGGTACCAATACTTTAGGGATTCGGATACCATTGGGTGTTTGGTTGTTTTCGAGCAAAGCAGCCATGATTCGTGGTAAGGCCAACGCACTTCCATTCAAAGTGTGAGCAATTACTGGCTTTTTAGTGGTTTCGTCGCGGTAACGCAATTTCAGGCGATTGGCCTGGAACGATTCGAAGTTGGAAACCGAACTCACTTCGAGCCATTTTTCCTGGGCTGCCGAGAACACTTCAAAGTCGTAAGTCAGGGCCGAAGTAAAACTCATGTCGCCGCCACACAAACGCAAGATGCGATACGGTAATTCCAGCTTTTCAACCAGGCTGGTAACATGTGCCACCATCTCATCAAGCCGTTCGTATGAACCTTCAGGATGTGCAATCTGCACAATCTCAACTTTATCGAACTGATGCAGTCTATTCAGCCCGCGAACATCTTTCCCGTACGAACCGGCTTCGCGGCGGAAACAGGCACTATAAGCTGTATTCTTGATTGGTAGATCTTTTGCTTCCACAATCACATCGCGGTAAATGTTGGTCACCGGAACTTCGGCCGTTGGAATTAAATACAGGTTATCAGCCGTTGCATGGTACATCTGTCCCTCTTTGTCGGGCAACTGTCCGGTACCAAAACCTGAGTCTTCGTTCACCACGTATGGCGGCTGAATTTCGAGGTAACCGGCATCGCGGGCTTCATCGAGGAAAAAGTTGATCAAGGCGCGCTGCAACCGGGCACCTTTGCCTTTGTATACCGGGAAACCTGCTCCGGTTATCTTTACTCCAAGTTCGAAGTCGATGATGTCGTATTTTTTGGCCAAATCCCAGTGTGGCACATGTCCTTCAGGAAGAACCGGAATTTCTCCGTTACGTTTGACCACCAGGTTATCTTCCGGCGTACGACCTTCAGGAACAAGTTCCGACGGGAGGTTAGGCAATAAAACCTGCAGTGCAAAAATTTCCTGGTCGATGCGGGCAAAATCGTCATCGAGTTGCTTGATGGCATCTTTAATTTCGGAGGTGCGATTTTTGGCAGCCTCAGCTTCTTCCTTTTTGCCATCACGCATCAACAACCCGATTTCTTTCGAGATTTTATTCATCTCGGCTTTAAGCTGGTCGGCTTTGGCCTGCGTTTCATTTTTGGTTGCCGATAATCCGGTAATTTGCTGAACGATAGCTGTTGCGTCAAAATGTTTCTTTTTCAATTTGGTAACTACTAATTCCGGATTTTCCTGTATAAATTTAAGATTGAGCATTTTCGGTGTATTTTGTTTTTAACTGACCGTCAAATTTAAAACAAAAAAAT
This sequence comes from uncultured Odoribacter sp., assembly GCA_964422425.1. Classification (GTDB taxonomy): domain Bacteria; phylum Bacteroidota; class Bacteroidia; order Bacteroidales; family Prolixibacteraceae; genus Aquipluma. The sequence continues at coordinate 32,028 of CAYRBM010000047.1, read as the reverse complement.
CTCCTGCCTTCGGAAAAGCAGGAGATTATTCCAAACATATCTTTTATTCGTACTAGTTTACGTCTGTAGCAACTACAGGCTCAACGTTAACATACGATTTGTTGTCACCTCTTTTCTTGAAAACAACAGTTCCGTCAACCAAGGCAAACAAGGTATGATCTCTGCCCATACCAACATTTAATCCCGGATGATGTGAAGTTCCTCTCTGGCGAACGATAATGTTCCCAGCTGTTGCAGCCTGACCGCCGTAAATTTTTACACCAAGTCGTTTGCTGTGCGATTCGCGTCCGTTCTTCGAACTACCGACACCTTTCTTATGAGCCATGGTAAATCTTTTTTAAAATTATCCTTTAACTTCTTCAATTTGAATTTTTGTCAGGTATTGACGGTGACCATTCATTTTCTGGTAACCTTTTCTTCTTTTCTTTTTGAAAACCAATACCTTTTCTCCTTTGATGTGCTCAACTACCGAAGCAGTTACACTTGCACCTTCAACAACAGGAGTTCCTACTTTAACAGCACCGTCATTATCAACCAAAAGCACTTTGTCGAAAACTACAGTTTCGCCTTCGGCTTGTTCCAAACGGTGTACATAAACTTTCCGGCCTTTTTCAACTTTCATTTGCTGACCGGCAATTTCTACGATTGCGTACATTTCAATGTGTTTAAATATTTCTTCCGGCAGGCGGGAATCCGTTGATTACCACTTATTAGGCCTGCTCGAAAACTTTCGGACTGCAAAAGTATTCAATTTTAGATGACCACCAAAGGGTTACAATATTTTTTTTGAAATATTTTCAGTATTAAACAGATTTGATTTTCTGAGTGATGTGCCGAAATATCGCGGAAATGCACAATCTAATGTCAATTCTACCAAATCAGAATGCGAAACTATTCTTATATTTGTTTCCATCAGTTACGCCCATATCGGATTTGGATGCAGAAAGTTAAACTCAATATTTTAGGTTTATCGGTTAGTCAGTCGCAGTCAGGCGCTTATGCCTTGGTTTTGGCCGAAGAAAATGGAGACCGCAGGATACCTATTATTATTGGCCCTATCGAAGCCCAATCGATAGCCATTCAGCTGGAAGGACTGAAACCTCCGCGTCCGCTTACTCACGATCTGTTCAAACAGATGGCCTCCGCATTTAGCATTGAAGTTTCTGAAGTGATTATTTACAAACTCGAAGAGGGTATTTTTTATTCGGAACTGGTTTGTGTCCGAAACGAAAAACAGATTATTATTGACTCTCGCACATCGGATGCAGTGGCTCTTTCGCTTCGGTTTAACTGCCCCATTTACACAACTGAAGAAATTATTTCGCGTGCAGGTATTGTCATCGAGTTCGAAAATGAACAGAGTCAGGAAGAATGGCATCAATCCATTTCCGACGAACCGATAAAAGGCAAACACGAATACGAAAAATACACCTCTGCTGAACTTTCACAAATGCTGAACAATGCCATCAGCGCAGAAGATTACGAACGTGCTTCAGCTATTCGCGACGAAATCAACCGCCGCAGAAAAGAATAAAACACAATTTCTTCTTTCCAATTCACTCATTCTACAATCAACTTTGATTCTGTTAGCTCTTTATGTTTTTCTGACAAAACACCATCCTGTAGTCTGTATATTTTAGTAGATTTATCGCCTTCAAAAAACATCTACTAATCAAACACCATTATGGGGATTAAGAATAGGCTGATCATCATGAATTTCCTCCAGTTCTTTGTATGGGGATCATGGTTAATTTCAATCGGCGTTTACCTAGGCGGAACGCTTCATTTCACAGGTGCTCAAATCGGGGCAGTATTTTCGACCCTTGGAATTGCCTCACTTTTTATGCCCGCGTTGCTGGGTATTGTTGCCGATAAGTGGATGAATGCCGAACGGGTATTGGGAATGAGTCATTTGATTGGGGCCGGTTTACTTTTTGTCGCCTCAACGGTTAAAGATCCGGTTTTGTTTTTCTGGATCATGTTACTGAATTCAATGTTTTACATGCCAACAATTGCCCTCAACAGCACGGTTTCGTATATCCTTCTTGAAAAGAATAACTATAACATTGTAAAAGATTTTCCGCCAATCAGGGTTTGGGGAACTGTCGGTTTTATTGTAGCCATGTGGATTGTCGATTTTTCAGGATGGAAAGCTTCGAACATGCAATTAATTTTTAGCGCGTTTTCGGCGCTGGTACTTGGAGCTTATGCTTTCACGATGCCAGCCTGCCCTCCGGAAAAAACAAAGAAAGACCAATCGCTTATTTCTTCGCTGGGATTGGATGCTTTCGTTCTTTTCAGGCAAAAGAAAATGGCTGTTTTCTTTTTCTTCTCCATGTTTTTAGGAGCTGCGTTGCAAATTACCAATGCTTTCGGCGGAACATTTCTCGACAGTTTTAACACCACACATCCTGATACTTTTGGGGTTCAGCACCCTTTGCTGCTGCTCTCCATTTCTCAAATTTCAGAAACATTGTTTATCCTGACCATTCCATTTTTCCTCAGCCGGTTTGGAATTAAAAACGTCATGATTATCAGCATTTTTGCCTGGGTACTTCGGTTTGGCTTATTTGCCATTGGCGACCCCGGAAGCGGCTTGTATTTGCTGATTTTGTCGATGATTGTTTACGGTATGGCTTTCGATTTTTTCAATATCTCAGGATCGCTGTTTGTTGAAAACGAAGTTCAGCCCGGAATTCGTGCCAGCGCACAAGGCTTGTTTATGCTGATGACCAATGGAGTAGGCGCCATGATTGGCGGATACGGCAGCGGCCTGATCGTTGATTTGTTTACCAAAGACGGCATTCGCGACTGGAACACCATCTGGCTCGTTTTTGCAGGCTACGCTTTAGTTTTAGGCCTGATTTTCCCCATAATTTTCAAGTATAAACACCAGCGGGGTACAGCCAAAGTACAACATTGATTACGAATATTTCAACTAATTAAAGCAGTTCCTGAACAAAAAACGGTTCGATGGAGCTGCTTTAATTTTTTCTTCAATTCACAATTTTCAGAAAACTTTTTACCTTGTGACCGGTTTAAAAGTGCAAAATCTTAAAGAGCAAAAATGAAGCAATATCTTGATTTATTGAATCATGTACTAGCAAACGGTGTTGAAAAAAGTGATCGTACCGGAACCGGAACCATCAGCGTTTTTGGGTATCAGTCAAGATTCGATCTGTCGGAAGGATTTCCGGTTCTGACCACCAAAAAATTACACCTCAAATCAATAATTCACGAATTACTTTGGTTTTTATCGGGCAACACCAACATTAAATACCTCAAGGAAAACGGGGTGCGCATTTGGGACGAATGGGCCGACACCGATGGCAATTTAGGCCCGGTTTATGGCTATCAGTGGCGTTCGTGGCCAACTCCCGATGGCCATCACATCGATCAGGTTTCGCAGGTAATTGAAAGTTTGAAAAACAATCCCGATTCGCGCCGGCACATTATTTCGGCCTGGAATGTCGGACAAATTGATCAGATGAACCTTCCTCCCTGCCACATTCTGGTTCAGTTTTATGTTGCCGACGGAAAACTCTCCTGCCAGCTTTACCAACGCAGTGCCGATATTTTTCTGGGAGTGCCCTTCAATATTGCATCTTATTCGCTGCTCACACTGATGATTGCCCAGGTTTGCGGTCTTCAGCCGGGTGAGTTCATCCACACGCTGGGCGACGCGCACATTTACCTCAACCACATGGAACAGGTCAAACTTCAGTTGACACGGGAGCCTTTGCCGCTGCCTGTCATGAAAATCAATCCTGAGGTAAAAAATATTTTTGATTTTAAATTCAGCGACTTCGAATTGGTTGGTTATGAAGCCCACCCACACATTCCGGGGAAAGTGGCTGTTTAGGAAATTCTATCGAGGCAACACAATTTAATGGTTGAACATTACTATTCCTGCATATTGTTTTGTATTTTTATTCATCGCAAAACAAACCGGAATAGTTAACTCAAAAACCAAAAATTATGAAACGCCTGATCATCCTTATTTTTTTGCTGGCAAGTATTCAATTATTCGCCCAAATTAATCCTGTTTATATTTCGCCTGTCAAGGTGGGGAACATGAATCTCCAGGCTGGGAAAGTCTTTTATCAGAATACAATGGCCGGAGCGTCAAATCTTCAGCGTTTGGCCGAAAAGTTTAAATCGAAAGAACAGGTTAATTCCGTGTTTAACCTGAACTCTGTTACTTCCACCGAAATTAAAGGAACCATCACCAACTTCCAGCTAAACATCGACAAATACGGGGTGAAACGTAAAAAACTGGCGCCCTTCCTGGTTCTTCCGCTCAATGCAACATTTAACATCGAAACAGTGGAAGGCAGAAACAAGATTACGGTGAGCAGTATGTGGTTCAAAAACCTTCCGGGAGGCAAAAGTCAGGGGCATCATAACATTGAAGCGATGGTCACCTCAAAAAATGCAACGGTATTTCTGAAAAAGAAAAAGAACCTGAAGTCGATAGCTGTGATCGAAAAAAATCTCGAAGAATTATTCACTTCGGCAACTACCCTTAGCGCAGGATTCTAGCATGAGATGCTTGAAAAAAAGAAAAATAAAATTAGGTTTGCACTCATAGAAACAGGAGCCTCTTAACGGAGGCTCTGCTTATTTTGAAATAAAATGGTCTGTCAGAATATCTCGATAATAGTTGCCATAGCGCAAAACTTTGCCATTGGAAAGAACAACGATTTGTTGTTTCATCTTCCTAACGACTTAAAACGTTTCAAGGAAATTACCACGGGGCATCCGGTCATAATGGGCAGAAATACCTTATTATCACTTCCGAAAGGAGCGCTGCCCAACCGGCGAAACATTGTGATTACAGACAATCCTGAAGAACAATTCGACCGCTGCGAAATGGTTTTTTCCATCGAAGAAGCGATTCATGCAGTTGAAAACGAGGAGGAAGCGTTTATAATCGGCGGTGGAATGATTTATCGGCAGTTTTATCCCTTAGCCGGAAAATTATATCTCACTTTAGTCCATAAGGATTTTGATGCCGATGTTTATTTTCCTGAAATCAATTATTCCGAATGGGATGAACTTTCAAGAGAAGATTTGTTTGACGAGAAAAACGGATTCGAATATTCCTACCTCAATCTGAAACGAAAATAAGCATCTAATCACTGGTTGTTTTAGTTTATCCCGGCTTTTTTCTGGTTCAGCTGCTCCACGATCAGCTCTTTTTCTTGAATGACTGATTGTTGCCGTATCAAACGGAGTTCGTTTTCAGCAATTTTTCGCTGCGAAGACCGAATATCCTGTTCTTTAGATTTAATCCGGTTTTTGAATGATTTTATCTCGCGAAAGTATTTCGACTTTTGTTTCGACAAATCTTTCAATTCATCTTTCATGAGGTCATATTCAGGCGAATCCTTCGTCACGCCGGTATAAGTACTTTTTTTACCGCTAATAACTTCACCCAGCCTCACGATATCACTTTCTACTTCAAAAATTTCAGCATTGAATTTCTGAATATCAGATTCAGCGCGGGTAATTGCTCTCTCCTCCTGCCTTGTTTTTCCTTCCATTTTTTTCAGGATTTTTTCCTGAACTGCAACTTCCTTTTTTGCTTCTTTAATCTGATCATCAACAACACTTTGGTACGCTTCGACCCCAAAATCCCTGATGTAAGACTTGAGCGATTCAAGGCGATCTCCACTCACATTTGATTCGTTGATAAATATGGAATCAGTGAACTGAAAAAAGGCGCTAAACAGGCACCCCTCCGACTGGTCATTCATTTGGGCATATATATCCAGCGAATGGCTGGTAATCGTGCTCTCCTCAATGGAACGAACATACCATTCGTCACCTTTCTTTTCAATGCGAAGGCGATCGTAACCGGTTTGGTTATCTGACCCCTTAAAAATATTCCCAATCTGTGTAGCCAGGGTTCCAATTCGTTCTCCCAGTTTCCTATTGTTGACATATTTTCGCCACACAGCCTCAATATCTTTGGCATGGCCTTCAGGAACAAATACGCTCACAGCCATTTGTTCTCCCTGCGACATCTTCTTCATGCCATATTCAACTTCAACTTTGTACTGTGAATTAGCCTGCACGGCAAATAAAAGGATTGTAAAAAGAAAGATATACCTTTTCATAGCTTTGGTTTTTGCTTGTTAACGATATTTCAGCAGTTTTTGTTCCCTTGTTTGACTTAAAAATTATAAACTTCCTAATCAGGATGCTTTATCTGGTTTTTCGCTTGAAGATACGAATGATTTTTGATAACGGAATGCCAATTGTTGGCCCGAAGTAAGGACTAAATCCACGGTTGTGAGAGCCATGCTGGTCGTAAAAATAGTTTTGACGCGATTTGAGGTCATACCCATCGGGCTTTTTTTGTTTGGCAATCTGGTTAATACTTTGTGCCATTTCTTTCATTTGTTGTTCTTCCTGATTGCCTGTGGTTACATCGATTGACATCAGTTCTCTGATTTCAGGTTCCAGAATCAGGGTGCGGCCATTGTTGGCTTCAGTAATTACCCGTTTTTGAAATGCGATGTGGAAGGTAATTAAAGAATCTCCTTCCTCGATTTCAATCTGGAAAAACCCTTTATCATTGGCTCTGACTGTTTGCTCGGTTCTGATATTAATAATTGCCACATCGGGAATGGCAACAGAATCGGGGCTCATTAAAACGGCCGACAATAAACTCTTTTTGTGAACTTGTGCTGAGCTGTAGCAAGTAGCGACCAAAACAGCAAATAGGAGCAAGCTTAATCGCATGAGTTGATTTATAGATTTTCGAACTAAATTAAACCGTTTTTCCCTTAACAAATCATAAATAACCCTAACGTATGTTTCGTAATTTATTTCTTAATGACTGTTAATGATCTTACAAATTAGTTGAAGAACTGAAAGATTGGTATATTTTTGTTACCCGTTAAACGTTTTTTAACAGAACCTGTCATATACCAACTAAAACTATAACCATGAATTGCAAAAAAATTCCTGTGGGGCGATATTTGTGCCCCGTTACCAGCTGATCAATTTATTTTTTTTGCCAGATGCCCATCGGTTTTTAGCTTCTGGTTAAACGAAAATCATCGAACATGGTATAGGTTTCGTTGCTGTTAGGGCTTTATTATTTTAATAGGTAACATTTTATTTCATTGGATGCGTTCCGGGTATTAAACTGATTGTTATGAATAGGAAAAGAATTATAATCATTCTTAGTGTTGTACTTCCTCTGCTGGTACTTATTTTTTTTAGCCTGACGAAGAAATCAGGAGAAGTAGAAATTACGTGTAAGGTAATGAAAGGGCCTTTTGAAGTCAAGGTACATACATCCGGGCAACTGGAGGCTGAAAATTCAGAAAACATCCTTTTACCAAGTGTTCTTTCGAGCCAGAACATACGTATTTATGAAATTAAGATTACTGACTTAATTGAAGAAGGTACGGTAGTCGATTCGGGCGAATACATTGCCACCCTTGACCATAAAGTGATTGAGGAAGTTTTGACCGCTGCAAACCTGGATTTGGAAGCTGCCCTAACTGTTGTTGAAGACGCCAAGCTGGATTCAAACATCTATTTAAGCAATTACCGCGATCAGATCGTAAATTCAAAAGCTGATGTTGAAGAACGAAAAATTGTTTTAGCCGAATCAGTTTACGAATCTCCTTCTGTAATTAAGAAAGCACAAATGGACCTTAGCAAAGCTGAACGCAAACTGGAGCAGGACATTAAAGGATTCCAGATGAGGCAAAGGCAATTGCGATCGCAAATGGAACGGCGTAATATCGATTACAACGAGAAAAAGCAAAGGGTCGAAAACCTGATGAAACTTTACGACGCTTTAATTATCAAAGCGCCCAAATCGGGAATGGTGATTTATGCCAAAGACCGGTTTGGGATAAAGATACAGATTGGCTCAGTGCTTACCCCCTGGAGCCCAATTATTGCCACACTGCCCGACATGACCAAGATGATTTCGGAAACTTACATCAATGAAATTGATATTTCGAAAATTAAGGTAAAACAAAAGGTAGATATCACCATCGATGCTTTCCCCGACAAAGCCTTGAAAGGAGAAGTAATTTCAGTAGCCAACATCGGCCAACCTATGCCTAAAAGCGATTCGAAAGTATTTGAAGTGAACATCCGTGTTTTTGGCAGCGACCCCGATCTGCGCCCTGCCATGACCACGGGTAATGTCATTCAGACCGGTGCTTATACCGATAAGTTATTTGTTCCGTCGGAAGCAGTTTATGAAACTGACTCTACCCGTTTTGTGTATCTGAAAAAAGATGAAATTGTAAGACAACTGGTAGATCTAGGCGAAGAAAACGAAGACTATGTGATTATAAACAAAGGGCTTAATGAAAATGATGTCTTACTTTTAAATGAGCCCGAAAAATTGGATGATATTAAAACAGTTGGCTGGGAAATTTACGAAGAACAGATGCAACGGCTGAAAGAAAACAAGCTAAACAATCAACAGTCGGGTGCAGAAAATGTTAGCGATACAATAAAACAGGAAGTGAAAGAGAGAAAAGACCGTCGATCAGGAAACCGATCGAACTAATGATGCTTTCAATTTTGCATTTCTAAACCTGTTAAAATATGAAGATACGAGAATATTATAACCGATACTCCTACAATGTAGTTATTGCAATTGAAGCGATTGTTGCCAATAAAGTGAAATCGTTGCTGACTGCGCTAGGAATTATTTTCGGTGTTGCCGCAGTAATTAGTATGTTGGCTATCGGAAATGGAGCCGAACAGGAGATCCTTGAGCAAATTAAACTGGTTGGAGTGAACAACATTATTGTTACTCCAATTTTGCAAGGCGACCAGGCTAGTGCGAACGACCAGGCTGGTAGTTCAGCGGCAGCTGGTGGAAACCAGTTAGCCGGTGGTAAAAAGAAGTTCTCGAAGGGCTTGAGTCTGAGTGATGCAGAATCAATAAAAGAGATAATACCGACAGTTCAGGATGTTTGCCCGATAGTCACATTTAATTATACGGCGATTCTTCACGACATCAGTAGCGAAGTTAAGCTCGACGGCACCGACAACACCTATTTTAGTCTCTTCGACATTAAACTTGAAAGCGGGACTTTGTTTCACGAACAACATCTGAGAGATGGAGTTCCGGTTTGCATCATTGGATATAATATCCGAAACGTCTTTTTTAATCACGAACCACCCATCGGAAAGTTTATTAAATGCGGGCAAATCTGGCTCAAGGTAATCGGGGTCATCGAAAAACGCAATTTTGTAGGTACAGGAAGCGGAACCATGTCGATCAGCAGTACCGATAATAGTATCATTATTCCTGTAAAAACCATGCTACTAAGGTTCCGAAACCGTTCGCTGATTACCGGTGATCAGGTGAAAAGTGCTGCCCAATCGGGGCCAAATGCAAGCGCAAAAACCGAGGATACCAACCAACTCAATAAAATCATTGTCAGGGTAAAGGAAACCCAGGAACTCACCTCCACTGCTAAGGTCGTGGGTAAAATGCTCATGCGCAAACACAACGACATCAGGGATTTTGATGTAAGTATTCCAGAACTGTTGTTGAAACAGCAGCAAAAAACCAAAAATATTTTCAACATTGTATTGGGGGCCATCGCCGGAATTTCGCTTATTGTTGGAGGTATTGGTATCATGAATATTATGCTTGCCTCGGTGATGGAACGAATACGCGAAATTGGTACACGTCTGGCGATTGGGGCCTCCCGAAAAGACATCATTTTTCAGTTTCTTTCCGAATCGACTTTAATCAGCGTTGTTGGAGGGTTGATCGGAATTTTACTGGGTGTAATCCTTTCGCAGATCATCCATTCGATTTTTGAAATCAAAACCATCATTTCTGTTTTTTCAATATTTATTTCATTTGGTGTTTCTGTATTCATTGGGATTACTTTCGGATACCTTCCGGCGAAAAAGGCTGCCGACAAAGATCCGGTTGAATCATTAAGACAATAATTTAAAGTTATGAGACGTATTTTAGCAATTGTCGCCTTTGTTGTAGTTTCTGGTTTGGCTTCGGCGCAGCAAACTATTTTACCGCTTACACTTCCTGAGGTAATCGATCTGGCTTCGAAACAGTCAATCGATGCTTTCAAACAAAAAAATATGTACCTGGCCAGTTTCTGGGAATACAAATATTACAAAGCGGATAAATTACCCTTTCTGTCGTTAGGTGCCGCCCCGTTTTCCTATAGTAATTCAATTCGTCAGGACTATATTCCTCAAGACCAGACCTGGCAATATGGTCAGCAAAAGAATATTACCTCCAACGCTTCGTTGAGATTAAACCAGAATGTTGGGCTTACAGGCGGAAGTTTTTCATTAAGCTCCGACCTTGGAATGGCCAAAAACTTTTTAGGCGATAAGCAAACCCTTTATTCAGCCAATCAAATAAGCGTGGGCTACCGGCAACGATTAAACGGCTACAACAGTATGCGCTGGAAGTCGGTGATTGAGCCGATCAAATTTGAAGTAGCCAAGAAAAATTTTATCCAATCGCGCGAAGATATTGCGGTGAAGGCTACCAATAAGTTCTTTGAGTTGGTCGATGCCCAGATAGAGATCAATATTGCCACAACAAATCTGGCCAATGCGGATACCTTGTTTCAGATTGGTAAGGGCCGCTACCAGGTAGGAACTGTTACTCAGGACGAGTTGCTCAACTTCGAACTCAACCTGATGAATGCCCGCCTGGCTTTAACCAGGGCCAATCAGGGTTTGTTGCGCGCCAGGGCCGACTTGAATTCATTCCTTGGACTCGATAAAAATGCAGTCATCGAGTGTATTGTCCCTTCGGCTAAAACATCAAATCTGCAAGTCAATGTTGATGAAGCAGTCCAGAAATCGATGACAAATAATCCGGATGTGCTGTCACAAAACCAGCGTCTGCTTGAAGAGGATAACAAAGTAAAGCAAACCAAAGCACAAAACGGATTGAGCGCTGATGTGAATATTTCTGCCGGTTTAAATCAGAAAGCCGCTGTTGTTGCCGATGCCTATAGAAATCCAAATCAATTTCAGAATGTGGCATTTGTGGGTTTGTCGGTTCCAATTCTCGACTGGGGAAAACGCAAAGGTCAGCTGCTCATGGCCGAATCAAGCCGTGAGGTGGTTGTAAACAGCGTAAAACAGGAAAGAATCGACTTTCAGCAATCGGTGCTGATGAGCGTGCTCGAATTCAACTTACAGTCGGAACAGGTTCTTAATTCGGCTCGCGCCGATACCATTGCGCAAATGGGTTTTGATGTGACCATGCAACGGTTTAAAATCGGCAAACTTGATGTGACCAAACTCAATCTGGCACGTAACGATCTGGAAAATGCAAGACGTGCATTTATTAATTCGATACGCAAATACTGGACGTCATATTACCAGATCAGACAACTAACCTTGTTCGATTTTGAGAAAGGCACTGACCTGATTGTTGACTTCGATAAAATTATTAACCAATGATTCAGTTTAGGTTAAAACGAAAAAGATTGATTCTGGCCATTGCCGGAGTCCTCATTCTCCTGGTAGCGCTTGTGCTTTTATGGGGAACCGATCCCTTTTTAAAGGTTTATAAGGTGAAACGCGGAGTCTTTGAATCGACCATTTCCTGCAAAGGAGAGATTCAAAGTGAGAAGGCTGTATTGATTAATATCCCGGATATTTTTGGAGACCGGACACTTGAGCTTTACGAAACGCAGATCAAGGATATGGTGGCCGAAGGAACCATCGTGAAAAAAGGAGATTATGTAGCGCTACTCGATCAGGGCAGAATCAAGCAACTGATTGAGTCGAATGATGCGCTCGTTAAAAAATTGATTTTTAATATCAACGATTCAAAAATCGACAGTGCGGTTGATTTGGTGGCACAACGGGATGCCATTGAGCAATTTAAGTTTGATCTTCAGTACAAAAAAATTGAGCTTGAGCAATCGGTTTACGAATCGCCGGCTTATCAGCGAATAGCACAAATGTCGTACGACAGGGCTTTACGTCAACTCGATTACAAAAAACGGTCGTATCAATTAACCCAAAAGTCATTGCGAATTCAGGTGTCAAGAGAAGAAGAACGTCTTAAAAGGTATATTGAAAAAGGGGAAAAGCTCCAGCTTGCTCTCCAGGCTGCCCGAATAACTGCTCCCCAGGATGGTATCCTGATTTATGGTCGTACTCATGGCAGAGGAGGAGTTCGCAAGTTGACAATTGGATCAAGTGTCAGCGCGCAGCATCCGCTAATTGCGACATTGCCCGATTTATCTGTTCTTGTTTCCGAAACCTATGTCGAAGAGATCTACATTTCGAAAATAAAGGCTGGAGACAGCGCCAGAGTGTATATTGATGCGCTAAAAAATCTGGAATTGGGTGGAGTGATTGCAAGTATATCCAACGTTGGCCAGGAAATGACCGGCTATGATTCGAAAGTGTTTAAGGTGAATATCCGGATAAAACCCGACAAAAAGAAGATCGTTCCGGCCATGACAACCAATAACGAAATAATTATCTCGAACGAAGAAAATGTACTGATCATTCCACGGTCATCCTTGTTCTCCAATGAAGGTCAGTCATTTGTCTATTTAAAAGAGGGTGGTAAAATCAGCATCCGGAATGTAGAAACAGGCAATCAAAATGAGAAGCTGGTTGTGATAAAAAGTGGACTTAAAGAAGGGGATAAAATATTATTGACCAATCCTGAAGGGGAAGAAGTTTAAGCTGTGTATTATTACCAGCCAGTAAAAGCTCTTCAATCCTGACATTTAAACAAATGGACACTGATGAATCTTAATTTCTTCTATCGGGATGTAGTGTTTTTTGTATTTTAAAAAATCCATTCATCCTAAAACCTAAACCGTCGGCATGAGATTTTTATTGATTTTTGTGTTCATTCTCATCTATCATCCATCGTTCTTGGCGGCGAAAGATATTCCCTCCCGAAAGCATCTTAAAACAGATCCTGTTACTGAAAAAAAGAATTCAGATTTTATTCTTCATGTTAAAAAAGCAACCGGAACAATAAAACTCGATGGGCTGATCAATGAGCCCGACTGGGAAAAAGCAGAAAAGGCAAAAGATTTCAGTGTTGTACTTCCGGTGGATACCGGTTTTGCAAAATCTCCTTCGGAAGTTGTGATGACCTACGATAACAAAGCCTTTTATCTGGGTGTAACGTTTTTTGACACCATTCCCGGAAAGCGTATCATGGAATCGTTCCGGCGCGATTTTGTGTTTGCCAACAACGACAATTTCCTAGTATTTTTCGACACATTTCTGGATCAAACCAATGGATTCTCGTTTGGGGCATCGGCTTCAGGCGCCAAGTGGGACGGAACCATGTCGGGCGGATCTGCCAGTAACCTGAACTGGGACTGTAAGTGGGACTCGAAAACGGCACACTACGACGATCGTTGGGTGATCGAAATGAAGATTCCTTTCCGATCGATCCGGTTCAAATCGGGAACCGATCGCTGGTACGTCAACTTCAGTCGGCTCGATTTAAAAACCAATGAAAAATCGGCCTGGGCTCCGGTTCCACGCCAGTTTCCAACAGCTAGTCTGGCTTACACCGGCGTGTTGCAATGGGACGAACCTTTGCCAAAATCGAAAATGATGTTCTCCGTTATTCCATACATTTTTGGAAGTGCAGCCAAAAATTTTGAAACCGGCGGAAATACCACCTATCGGAAGGATTTTGGATTCGATGCCAAGCTCGGGTTAACCACTTCCATGAATCTCGACTTAACCTATAATCCGGATTTCTCGCAGGCCGAAGTCGATCAGCAAGTGACAAATCTGGATCGGTTCGAGTTATTCTTTCCGGAGAAGCGCCAGTTTTTCCTTGAAAACAGTGATCTTTTTTCCAATTACGGATTTAATTCGGTGACCCCATTCTTCTCGCGACGGATTGGACTTGATGCACCTGTCCGGGCAGGAGCCCGTTTAAGCGGAAAAATCAGCAATAACTGGCGGCTTGGGTTCCTGGATATGCAAACAGAAAAAACCGACAATCAGCTGTCGCGTAATTTTATGGTTGCTTCGTTGCAACGTAAACTATTTTCGCGTTCGAATATCGGGATGATTTTGGTAAACAAAGAGTACATGGATGAACCCGGCGACCAGAAATTCAACCGGATTGCCGGAATTGATTACAACCTGGCCAGCAAAAACAATGCATGGACAGGAAAGCTGTTTTATCACCGCTCATTTTCACCTGAAAATCCCGGAAAACAATATGCTGAAGGAGCATCACTCACCTATAACTCACGCCGGATTCATGCTTCGCTGGCACAGGCAAGTGTTGGCAGGAATTACTCGGCTGAAACCGGATACGTTCGCCGAACCGGATATAATTTGCTGAATCCCGAATTCAGTTTACTCTGGATTCCGAACAAGAAAGTAGTCAGTCATGGAATTGTAGCAGAATCTGACTATTTTTTTGATTCCAATTACACCCAGATTGATCATGAATTCACCCTGCTATATAAATTTGAGTTTAAAAACCGGACGGTAGTTGATTTTGGGATCAAGGATTTCTACAGCTTACTGGATAAAGATTTTGACCCGACTCACATCAGCAACACTGCACTGACCAAGGGAACTGATTACTCGTACAACATCGGATTTATCGATTATTTTTCGGATACCCGTAAATTATTCAATTACTCGGCAACACTGGCAAAAGGTGGCTTCTACAATGGGCAAATTGGAGTAGCTGAGGGAAAGCTGATTTATCGTTTTCAGCCCTATTTGCACATGACCGTGAATTTTTCGTACAACGACATTAAACTTCCCGATCCATTTGAACGGGCAAAATTTTGGCTGTTAGGCCCCAAAATCGATTTAACGCTAAGTGACAAGGTTTTCTTTTCATCGTTTGTCCAATACAATGAGCAAATTGAGAACATGAATATCAACCTGCGCTTTCAGTGGCGATATAAACCCGTTTCCGACCTTTTTGTGGTTTATACCGATAATTATTACACCGGAAACTGGAGCCCAAGAAACCGCGCGCTGGTCGTAAAATTATCCTATTGGTTCAATTAAAGTATTTCTTTACTATCATGGTTTGATGTAGTGAATCGGCGCTTCGGGGCCGAGCGGCAAATCGAGCAATGCCCATACAATAAGCAGCAGGGTCCAGAAAACAGAGAAGATAATGGTGTATGGGAGCATGGTCGAGATCAGAGTTCCCAGTCCGGCATTTTTCTGGTACTTCTCAAAATAAACAATGATCAGCGCAAAGAAACTCATCATGGGCGAGATAATGTTGGTCACCGAATCGCCAACCCTGAAAATGGCCTGCGAAAACTCAGGAGAGTACCCCAGTAGCATAAACATCGGGATAAAAACTGGCCCCATAATGGCCCATTTGGCCGAGGCGCTTCCCATGAAAAGATTGATAAATCCTGAAAGCATTACAAACAGAATGATGAGTGGAACAAGGCCAAGCTGGGCCTGCTGAAGTATCCCTGCACCCTGAACAGCCAGTACTAACCCCAGATTGCTCCATTTGAAATAGGCAACAAATTGTGCGGCAAAAAACACCAGCACCAGGAACGAAGCCAGGGTTTTAAAACTATCGCTCATTCCTTTTACAACATCGTTGTCGCTTTTGAATTTTCCGGTAGCGACACCATAAACAATGCCCAAACTTGCTGCAATCAGAAACAAAAATGCAATAAAACCCTTGATTAATGGTGAATGCAAAATCGAGTTGTCGTCACCCCGCAAAAATCCATGATCGGGAATAAGACCAGCAGCTATAAGAGTCATCCAGCCCAGTCCAACAACAATCACCCATTTAAGCCCTTTCTTTTCAACCGGGCTTAACCGTTGCATTGGCTCAGGCTCAATATGTCCGGTGTACTGACCCAACCGGGGTTCCACAAAACGGTTGGTAACCCAGGTTCCAAGGAAAGCAATCAAAAATGTTGAAGTAAACATGAAATAATAATTCGCGGTTGGTAACACGTAATATTCAGGATCGAGAATTCGTGCAGCTTCGGTTGAAAGGCCGGCAAGTAGCGGATCAATCGTGCCAATCAGCAGATTTGCGCTGAACCCGCCTGAAACGCCAGCAAATGCCGCGGCCATTCCTGCAATGGGGTGGCGACCTACCGAATGAAAAATAATGCCCGCCATTGGAATCAGCAATACGTAGCCCAAATCACTGGCAACATTCGATATAACTCCTGAAAAAACAATTACAAACGTGAGCAGTTTTTGTGGGGATTTAAGCACCAGCAGGCGGATTAATGCACCAATCAAACCACTACTTTCAGCAATACCGATTCCAAGAAGGGCAACCATCACAATACCGAGCGGTGCAAAACCGGTATAATTCTCAACCATTTCGAGAACTATTTTATGGAATCCTTCAGTCGAAAGCAGGTTGTGTACTTTGATGTTTTCGCCGGTTGCAGGATGAGTGGCCATCCAGCCAAGTAAATCGCCCAGCCCCGAAAGCAGCAGAACTAAAATTGCGAACAATGCAAATAGCGTAGCCGGGTTGGGCAGCGCGTTGCCACCTTTCTCGACCATATTTAAGAAACGCGAAAGAAATGATTTTTCCATTTGTCAGAAATTTCAGGAATTAATAACCTCCTCATCGTCCAATTGTTCAACCCGGAATTGTGCGCAAAATAAGAAATCTTTGCTCAAAATCCTTCAAAAACACCCAGCCCAAACAAGGCAAAATCATATTTGATGGGATCGGTTGCGTCGAATTCCCGAAGTTTCGAAGTTACTTCTTCCACTGCACGCCAGTCGTTTTGGGTTCGTGTAAGCAAACCTAATTTACGTGCAACATTGCCCGTGTGAACATCGAGCGGCAGCATTAGCGCCGAGGGCGGAATTTGCTTCCATAACCCAAAATCGACTCCGTTCACATCTGGACGAACCATCCAGCGAAGGAACATGTTGAGCCGTTTGGCAGCCGCACCTTTACCCACGTCGGAAACATGTTTACCCGTTCGCGTTTCGTGTGGCAATTCAAAAATCACGTTCCTGAAATGAGCGAGCGAGCCATAAATTGTCCCGGTTTTTTGATACCCTGAAGTAAAAACCTGCTCCAGTCCGTTGTGATTGGCGTAGATGTTTTTCAAGGCTTTCAGGAAATAAAAGCAATCGGTACCGTTGAAAGTACGGTGCTTAAAGTCCATCGCGCGTTCCCATTCGTCTTCAGGAATATTTTGCAGAAAATGAATGGGGTCGTTCTGCATGATTTGTACCATCCTGAAGGCGTTGCGAATGATAGTAGGCCGTTGACCCCAAGCCAGGGTAGCCGCCAAAAAGCCAGCAATTTCGATGTTTTCTTTGGTTTCAAATTGTTTTGGAACCTGAATTGGATCGGTTTCGATAAAAGAAATCTGGTTGTACAGAGCCACTTTTTCGTCAAGAAACAATTTGATATTTTCAGGAGAAATATTCATTTGCCGATTTGAACACTGTGACTGAACACTGCGACTGGAAACTATACTTAGCCCTCAATCAATCCATCGCGCATTCGGATGATGGCGTCGCTTTGGGAAGCAAAACTTTCGTCGTGAGTAACGATCACAAGGGTTTGCTTAAAGCGGTCGCGCAAAGTAAAAAATAGTTGATGCAGGTCTTCGCGGTTTTTGGAGTCGAGGTTACCTGAAGGTTCGTCGGCAAGGATAACAGAAGGGTTGTTGATCAGCGCGCGGGCTACCGCCACCCGCTGGCGTTCTCCGCCCGAAAGTTCGCCCGGTTTATGGTCGAGCCGGTCAGAAAGTCCCAAAAAATTGAGGTATTCGCGTGCTTTTTGTTCGGCTTCTTTTTTCGGAGTTTTGGCAATAAATGCCGGAATGCAAACATTCTCAAGGGCTGAAAATTCGGGCAACAAATAATGAAACTGAAACACAAATCCGATTTCCCGATTTCTGAAATCAGCCAGCTGACGTTCGTTCATTCCTGAGATTCGTTTGCCGTTGATCTCAATTTCGCCGGAGGCTGGTTGACTCAGTGTCCCGATAATCTGGAGCAAAGTCGTTTTGCCGGCGCCGCTTGGTCCAACAATTGAAAATAGTTTCCCCGCCGGTACCTCGAGGTCAATTCCTCTCAGAACCTGAAGGTCGCCAAACGACTTTGTTATTTGTTTAACTTTTATCAAAAGTGAGGGTTTGTTTTAAAAAGGGAAATGTTTGGCTAATCAACTTTGGTGCCGTCTTCAACGGTTTGGGTAAGGTTATCAGTACCCTGTTTGATGTCGCTCTTTATTTCGTTGACACTCTCTGAAACATCGCTGGTATGCTTGCGAATCCCATCCTGAATATCACTTTGGGCACTCTGAAAAGTAGATTTTATTTCTTTGATTTCGTCGCCCAAACCACCTCCGCTTTCGTTGATCTCGCGTTTAATTTCGTTAGTCGCTTTCTGAAATTCACGCATAGCTTTTCCAAGCATCCGGGCAATATCCGGAATGGCTTTCGAACCGAAAAACAAGAGGGCAACAAAAATGATCAGTACTATCTCTCCTCCACCCATAACAGTATAAATTAATTAGTTGGTCTTTTCTGAAAAATTTCAGCAAATATACAAACTACTTCAGTAATCCGGCATCCTATTGCAGAGAATGATAGGGAAGATTCCGCTTTTCAAATGATTATATGACTTGCTGACAACAAAAAAACAGGGACTCCTTCCCGAAATTTGAGAATGAAGTCCCTGTAATTTTATCCGAAGACGAAATTATGTCTCCTATTACTTTTTAAACTTTTGGATAGTATCGTAAACAAACGGAGTTGCAACAAATACCGATGAATATGTTCCTACGCCAATACCAATAAGCAATGCAAAGGTAAACCCTTGAATTGAAGTACCGCCAAACATGAAGATGGCAACCAAAACAACCAGCGTACTCAACGAGGTACTGAATGTACGACGCAAGGTTGAATTCATGGCGTGATCCATATTGTCGTCGAGTTTGCGTTTTGGATAGATATGCAGATACTCGCGAACACGGTCAAATACAATTACGGTGTCGTTAATCGAATAACCAATCACGGTTAGGATTGCAGCAATAAATGCCTGGTCAATTTCGAGCGAGAAAGGCAAAATTCCGTTCAATAATGAGAAAGCTCCCAACGTGATTGTAGCATCGTGAGCCAAAGCAACAACACCACCCAATCCATACTGCCAGTTGCGGAAACGGATCAGGATATAAAGGAAGATCATAACCAGCGACAGGAAGATGGCGATAGCAGCATCTTTCTTAATATCGTCGGAAATAGTTGGACCAACTTTCTGAGAACTTTGACGATTTACTTTAATGAAGGTATCCAACGAAACATCACCAATGAATCCGGCTTGTTTCAAGCTTTGATACATTTTTTCTTCAACCTGATCGTCAGCAGTTTCACTGAGGTCGTTAATCATATAAGTTGTAGTGATACGTACGGTATTAGCATTACCATAGGTTTTTACTTCAGGCGTATTGTTATCAAAAGCGCCGGCCAGAGTTGACTGTACATCAGCTACCCGAACATCTTTATCGAAACGAACAACATAAGTGCGACCACCCTTGAAGTCGATACCGGCCTGGAACCCGCGAACAACAAATGAAATAATCGAAATCACAATCAATGTACCTGAAATCATATAGAATAATTTACGTTTGGCCAGGAATGGAATCTTGGTATTACGTAACCATTCGGATGTAACCTCAGCAGTGAAAGTAATGTTCTTGTTTTTACCTAACTGACGTTCAAAAATCAATCGGGAAATAAAGATGGCAGTGAACATGGAAGTAAGGATACCAATGATCAAAGTGGTAGCAAAACCTTTGATTGGACCTGAACCAAACAAATAAAGCACAACCCCGGTTAACAGCGTGGTTACCTGACCGTCGATGATGGCAGAGTAAGCTGCGTTGTAACCATCTTTAATTGCCATCCGCAAAGTTTTACCTCCGTTCAATTCTTCCTGAACACGTTCATAAATCAGCACGTTCGCATCAACGGCCATACCCATGGTAAGCACAATACCCGCAATACCGGGCAATGTGAGCACAGCACCCAAAGAAGCAAGTACTCCAATCAGGAAGAACACGTTCACCAACAGAGCAATATTAGCAGCCATACCAGCGCGCTTGCTGTAGAAGAACAACATGTAAGCCAGCACCAGGATAAACGCAATAGCAAACGACCACATACCGCTGTTAATCGCTTCGCGCCCCAGTGATGGACCTACGATATCTTCAGCAATAATTACAGCAGGAGCAGGCATTTTTCCTGATTTCAGAATATTCGCCAAGTCTTTTGCCTCTTCCACACTTTCCAGACCTGTGATCGAAGAACGACCTCCTGTGATTTCCTGGTTTACGTTCGGATATGAACGAACATAGCCGTCGAGCACAATGGCGATTGATTTGCCCACATTGTCTTTAGTCAAACGAGCCCATGTTTTGGCACCTTCGCTGTTCATGGTCATGGTCACTTCGGGGCGGCTACCCATGCTTTCGTAATCCTGACGTGCGTCAGTAATCACGTCGCCTTCCAGCGGAGCACGACCATCGCGGCTGGTTACTTTAATAGCAATCAGGTTGAAAAAACGTTCTTCCTTATCAACTGCTTTGGCAGTCCATTTAAACGACAGGTTTCGAGGCATCAGCGCTCTTACCTGATCCATTCTCAAATATTTATTTACGGTAGCCGTATCTTTAAAGTGAGATGTTCCCACCATTGCACCGGGGAAAGGTTGTCCCTGAGCAGTTGCGGCAGGCGATAAGATAGAAAATAGCGGGTATTGCTTTTTAATGTCAGCTTCCGAATTAGAAGCTGAATCAGATTTATTTTCCAGTTCGTTCAGCAAAGAATTTTGTGAGTTGGCAGTTGCTGTTTTGCTGGTGTCAGCCTGTGTTGCTGAAGCCTGAGTTTGCAAAGCTAAAATTTCAACCAACTTTTGATTGGCCTGATTAAGGAAAGGAATAACTTCCTGATTATCGTAGGTTTCCCAAAATTCGAGGTTGGCTGTTCCCTGCAAAAGTTTACGCACACGTTTCGGATCGTCAATACCTGGAAGTTCAACCAGGATACGACCGGCAGTTTGCAATGGCTGAATGTTTGGCTGAGCAACCCCAAACCGGTCAATACGGGTACGGATAATATTGAATGAATTGTCGATAGCTACTTTGGTTTCTTTACGAAGTACATCCAGCACTTCGGCATTGGTCGAATTATATTTAATCTGATCTTTTAATTCGAGCGTATTGAAGATCGAAGCCAACTGACCGTTTGGAGCTACTTCTTCGAAAGCCTTTCCAAACAAAGTTACGAAGTCTTCCTGACTATTGGCCTGTTTGTCGATGGCCAGACGCAAAGCCGCATTAAACGTAGAGTCTTTACTGTAGTTGGCCAGTGAACGAACCAGATCAGAAACTTTAACTTCGAGAGTTACGTTCATCCCACCTTTCAGGTCAAGTCCCAGCCCCAGTTCAAGTTCTTTGACATCCTTGTAAGTGTACTTTTTTAACCACAATAAATTGTAAACTACTTCGCTCGACATTGAATCGAGGTAAGCCAGTTCTTTTTGTTTGTCGCCTTTGGCAAATTCCCGCGCGTCTTTTTCAACTTTACCTGCAAAATAGGTAAAGCTCAACTGATAGACGCAAATCAACGCAAGGAGTATGGCAAAGAGCCTGATTGCACCTTTGTTTTGCATTTTTTAAAATTTAAGTTGTTAAATAAATATTGAATTTGATCTTGTTTCAATCCATTATAAGTCAGCTCACAAACTCTGACTTAATTCTGAAATTATTAAAAACACATAATCCGTGTAACTTAAGAAACCGGTGGTGTGTCGTCGGGGCTGGAATAAAGTACCCGGTTGAAAGGAAGTGAATGAAAAGAACAAATCATTGGGAAAGATGACTGAACCGATTCGGCCTTCATAATCTGAAATGTCCTTAAATTATAGTGTTTTAAAAGAAATTTATCCTCGGAGCAGGCATATTTGAAACGAATGGAAAACTCGGTAGCCGGAGTTTTCAGGTTATATGAAGTCACCTGAGGGCAAATGTAAATTTTCTGATTTTCGGCTTCATCCGGGACCGGAATCTTTCTGATTTTTTCAGACAGCTTCTGATTAGCTGCATGATACATGTCGAACACAGCCGCAGCGCCAATCAATGCCAACATCAGGCAAAGGCGCATCAACAGGTGTTTGGTCATGTACTTCTTCAAAATCATCTCAAAAGTTTTTCAGCCGCCAAATATATCTATTTTTTTTTAATGTCGAAGTATGGTTTTTCTGCTGAACGACACACTAGATATTCTGAAACTGAATGGTTTTTCGGTCATAATCAATCACACATTTGTACCGCATCAGAATATCACCGCCCAGCAATCCGGTAATCCGGCACGAAGTGTATTTGCTATATATTTCATTCACGTGATTCAGATCAATGAGCGCTACTTTATGCGCTGCAATCTCCAGATCGCCAAACCAGAGAGACTCCATTTTTCCAACCGATGTTTCCATCATTCCCTGGTTAATTCCCGCACTTTGGTAGTCTTCATCGTTTTCCGGTTCAAGCTTCTCATAAAACGAGTCTAAATTCAGATCAAGCACCGTTTTCGAAGCTCCGGTATCAATAATCCAGCTTGCGGAGGTGTTGTCGTTAAATTTTCCTTCAATTAAAATATGGTAATTCTCGTGTTCGAGTTCGATGATTTGCAGCGGTAATTCAGTCATACAGATAAAAAAAGCTCCTGCATGGTTGCAGGAGCTTCAAAAATATAAAAATTATGGGGATAATCTGAAAATTACAGGATGTTCATTCCATCAACCACATCCATAATTTCTTTCACAGCACCGGCCGATTCAACCAACAATTTCTGCTCGTCTTCGGTCAGTTTAATTTCGATAATCTCTTCTACACCATTTTTGCCCAGTTTTACCGGAACACCTACGAAAACATCTTTCAGACCGAATTCGCCTTCCAGCTTAACGCAGCATGGGAAAATGCGTTTCTGATCCATCAAAATAGCCTCAACCATTTGGGCAGCAGCCGACCCTGGAGCATACCAGGCCGAAGTTCCCATCAGGTTAACCAGTTCGCCTCCGCCTTTCTTGGTGCGGTCAATAATTTTTGCCAGAGGTTCTTCGTCGATTAATTCGGTAACCGGAATACCGGAAACAGTGGTGTAACGTGGAAGCGGAACCATCGTGTCTCCGTGTCCTCCCATCAGGATGGCCTGAATGTCTCGCGGAGAAACGTCAAGCGCTTCGGCAAGGAAAGCGCGGTAACGGGCAGTATCCAAAATACCTGCCATACCCAGCACTTTGTTTTTGGTGGTTTTGGCCACTTCGTAAGCTACGTAAGTCATAACATCCAGTGGATTTGAAACCACGATGATGATTGCGTTTGGCGAATATTTGATTACATTTTCGGTAACGTTTTTTACAATACCGGCATTGATTGAAATCAAATCGTCGCGGCTCATTCCGGGTTTACGCGGAACGCCTGAGGTAATCACAACAACATCCGAATCAGCTGTTTTCGAATAGTCGTTGGTTGCCCCTTTTAAACGGGTGTCATAATAATTAATGGGAGCAGTCTGCCACAAGTCCAATGATTTTCCTTCTGACAGTCCTTCTTTAATATCAAGTAATACTACTTCGCTTACAATGTTTTTTTCGGCTACAATCTGTGCACAGGTAGCGCCAACATTTCCAGCTCCAACTACTGTTACTTTCATAATGATACTTTTATAGATTATTGTTTTTTTAAAACGTATGCAAAGATAAAAGGTATTTTGAATTGTAAATTTATTTACCTGCTCGCTTAACAATTTGGTAAGAAAGCATCAATCAGTTTGTTACGAACCTTTATCTTCCGGTTAAAACAGATGATTTTAGTCACAAAAACACACTGTTTCAGAGTTGTTTCTACCGCCCGGCAACTTTCGCTAAACAATTTACCGTCCGAAAGGTTTATATCTTCAAAAAACACGAAAATTAATTATGGCTGACAGATTATCTGACCCCATCGGGCGATTGATGGGACTTCGTTATAAATCGCACCCCTGGCATGGGGTTTTCATTGGCAAAGATGCTCCCGAAAACGTAACTGCCTTTATTGAAGTGGTGCCAACCGACACCGTAAAATATGAAATCGATAAGGAATGTGGCTACCTTCGGCTTGACCGGCCCCAAAAATATTCCAATGTGGTGCCCGCTTTGTACGGATTCATTCCGCAAACGTATTGTGGTGACCAGGTAGGCAAGTTTTGCATGGAAAAGACAGGCAAAACAGGCATAAAAGGAGATGGTGACCCCATTGATATTTGCGTGCTGACCGAAAAGACCATTGCCCATGGCGACATTCTGGTTGATGCCCGTCCGATTGGCGGATTCCGGATGATTGACGGAAATGAGGCTGACGATAAAATAATCGCTGTACTGACCAACGATGTGGTGTACAGCGAATATAATGATTTATCGGATCTGCCCGATATTGTTGTCGAACGGCTCAAGCATTACTTTCTGACTTACAAAGATATGCCGGGGAAAGCCAGCAACACCGAAATTTCACACATCTACGGCGTGGAAGAAGCGCTTGAAGCTATCCGCCGATCGATGGCCGATTACCAGCAACGGTTCGACAACATTGGGAAACTGCTTTGATTGATCAATCCGTTCAGGAAATCAACGTATGAATATCCCGAATGATGGTGGAAGCCAGTGAATCTGCTTCTTCCATCGAGGGAGCTTCAGCATAAATGCGGATAATCGGCTCGGTGTTCGATTTACGAAGATGAACCCAGCGGTCAGCAAAGTCAATCTTTACCCCATCGATATCAGTAACCTGTTCACTCTGATATTTTAACTTCATTTTTACCAACACATCATCCACATCAATTTCTGGGGTGAGTTCGATCTTGTTCTTCGATATAAAATAATCGGGATAAGTTTTGCGCAGCTCGGAGCATTTCAATCCTGATTTGGCCAGTAAACTCAGAAACAAGGCAATTCCAACCAGTGAATCTCTTCCATAATGAGAGGCCGGGTAAATAACTCCTCCGTTTCCTTCGCCGCCAATCACTGCGCCTGTTGCTTTCATTTTAGCAACTACATTTACTTCACCAACAGCCGAGGCTGCATAAGCACCACCATGCTTTTCAGTGATATCGCGCAAAGCACGCGACGATGACAAATTGGAAACCGTGTTGCCCGGTGTTTTTCCGAGTACATAATCGGCCACAGCTACCAAGGTATATTCTTCATTAAACATCGATCCATCTTCAGAAATGATAGCAAGCCGGTCAACATCCGGATCAACTACAAAACCTACATCAACACCCGAATCGCGGATAATGGCCGAAGTTTCGACCAGATTTTCGGGAAGGGGCTCCGGTGTATGTGCAAATTGGCCGGTAGCCTCACAGTTAATTTCCACAACCTCCTTAACTCCCAAAGCTTTTAGCAATGCAGGAATAACCACTCCCCCAACTGAGTTAACGGCATCAATGGCTACCGTAAAATTGGCCTTTCGAATAGCCTCCAAATCGACCAATTCCAGCTCCAGCACCTGCTGAATATGAATATCCGTATAATCTTTCGTGAACACTTCTCCCAAATTATCGACTTCAGCAAACTGATACAATTCTTCGTCGGCAATTTGCAATACTTTTGCACCTTCTTCTGCATTCAGAAACTCGCCATCCGCATTCAGTAATTTCAAGGCATTCCACTGTTTGGGATTATGACTTGCCGTGAGAATAATGCCTCCCTGAGCATTTTCTTCTTTTACGGCAATTTCAGTGGTCGGAGTGGTAGCCATTCCAAGATCAACAACCAGGCAACCCATTCCTGAAAGGGTAGCCACAACAAGCGACTGAACCATAGGACCTGAAATGCGTGCATCACGGCCAACAACAACAGTGATGGTTTGTCCCGGATGCTGTTGCTTGACCCATTCAGCAAACGCAGCCGTATATTTTACTACGTCGAGCGGACTTAGCCCTTCGCCCGGTTTTCCGCCAATTGTTCCCCTGATTCCGGATATGGATTTAATGAGTGTCATATCAATATGCTTTAATTGTTCGTGATGAATGAGCAAAGATAAGCAGTTCGGAAATCAAAATAATGCTCGGTGAAAGAAATGCCGTCATTAAACCAAATAAAGTAACCTCTTAAAAATTTTATAAGAAATGCCCTATTACTCTAACATTCCTGATATTTTTCCGGAGAAATTCCTGTAATTTGCATCATGGAACTGGTCATCCTCAAAGATATCGTCATCATTTTTGCTTTTGCAACTGCGGTTAACTACCTGTTCACCAAAATCAGGATACCAACCATTATTGGATATTTGCTGACAGGTATTGTTGCCGGACCGTCCATGCTTGGCATCATCCATTCGCCTCACGAGATTGAGTTCATGGCTGAAATCGGTATTCTGCTACTCATGTTTACCATCGGTCTTGAGTTTTCGCTGAATCACCTCATTAAAATCCGGAACATTGTGTTCTTTGGCGGTTTCGTTCAGTTAATTTTCACGGCAGGAATTACCGCCTTGGTTGCTCGCATGTATGATATGACCTGGGGGGCAGCTGTTTTCATAGGTTTCCTTACTGCCTTGAGCAGCACAGCACTGGTTCTGAAAATACTGCAGGAACGAGGCGAGCTCACCTCTAATTATGGCCGAACGGTGGTGGGAATTCTTATTTTTCAGGATATCATACTGATCCCATTGGTTTTATTAACACCCATGCTGGGGGGGCAGGCTGGCGACATTGGCCACGAGCTGACTGTTCTGGGCATCAAAACACTCGCGATCATTGGTCTGGTTTATATTGGGAACCGATGGATTATGCCCAAAGTTTTACACCTGATTGCCCTAACCAAAAATCAGGAATTATTTCTGATGAGCATTTTACTGATTTGCCTGGCGGTGGCACTGCTTACTTCAGAGCTTGGTATGTCGTTGGCTTTTGGGGCTTTTCTGGGAGGACTTATGATTTCCCGTTCAGAATATAGTCAAAATGCCTTCAGCCATCTCGTTCCGTTTAAAGATACATTTACCAGCTTTTTCTTTGTATCCATAGGCATGTTGCTTGATCTCAGTTTTGTTGCCAACCACTTTCTCACCATTATTGCTACGGTATTACTGGTTATTTGCATCAAAACTTTTGTAGCCGGAGGCACAGCTTTTGTTTTGGGGCACACCTTCAGAGGAACCGTGATCGTGGGAATTGCGCTGGCTCAGATTGGTGAATTTTCATTTATTCTGGCCAAAACCGGTCAGAAATACCAAATTCTGACCGATTATTTCTACCAGCTTTTTCTGGCAGTTACCATCATTACAATGGCCATTTCTCCGTTTCTGATTTTAATTGCCAAACCAGTGGCCAACCTGATGTTGAGACTTCCGGTTCCTGACTTGCTGATTAAAGGACTATTTCCTCTTCAGGAGATTGAGGTACCCGAAATGCAAAACCACATTGTGCTGATTGGCAAAGATTCCCGTTCGCTAAACCTCTCCCGCATGGCCAGCCGAATGAAATTACCCTATGTCTCCATCATTTTTGATCCGGCTGAAGTGCGGAAACGGCAACTGAAAGGTGAAATGGCGGTTTACGGTGATGCAATGAATGAGCCCATTCTGAAAAAAGCTTACATTGAAACGGCCGAAATTGTGGTAATCAGCATCGGCGATGCAATTACAGCTCTCGGTGTGATTGAAAAGGTCAGGGCACTGAATAAACATGCCAACATCATGGTGCGCGCCAAGTACGTGTCCGACATTGAAGATTTGTATAAAATGGGGGCCGATCAGGTTATTCCTGAAGAGTTTGAAACTGCGATCGATTTGTTTGAACGCATCCTGAAGAAACTGCTTATTCCGAAAGGTGAGATTGAAGCCGCTATCTCGCGCATCCGCGACGATAATTATGGCATTTTCAGGGAAAAGGAAGAAAACTCCACATTTACACTCAGCGAAGAAATTCCGGACATTGAAATTGTAGCCCTGAAATCGTCGAATTACATTCTTTTTACAGGGAACTCATTGAAGGAAATCCATCTGCGAAAGCAATTCGGCCTGACAGTTGTTGCAGTTAAGCGCGGTGAAAAAATTTACGAAAACCCCGATGCCCGGTTCGTTTTTGAAAATGAGGACATCATTTACATTCTGGGTAAACCCGAGAAGATTGCCCTTTTAACCTATGCCGGATCTCCTTATGAAAGTCAAAGTGTGTATTGAATTACACCGCTGA
The DNA here is from genome assembly GCA_964422425.1 of uncultured Odoribacter sp. GTDB lineage: Bacteria > Bacteroidota > Bacteroidia > Bacteroidales > Prolixibacteraceae > Aquipluma. Next base: position 3,805 of record CAYRBM010000047.1, on the reverse strand, counting down.
CTTCATATCCAGACAACTAAAAACTTCAACCAAATCCTCTTTATTCTCAGTCAGGACAAAAAGTCTGTCGCCTGCCTCCAGTTCGGTTGAGCCGGTTGGAGTGATGAATTTATCATCGCGTTTGATGATGGAAATCAGGATTGTTTTCGGAAGCCCCAGATTAACGATCTGCTTTCCGGCAGTAGTGCATCCGTCGGGGATCACAATTTCGGTCAGCATCTGCTTAATGCTGTCTGACAGTTCAATGTCGGTTTGAGTAAGCTGCTTATCGCTTACTGGGATTGATAGTTTCAACCATCGGGCCACAACTGGAAGCGTTGTTCCCTGAATTAAAACTGAGGTCAGCGAAATGAAGAAAACAATATTGAAGATCATATTCGCTTTTTCAGCACCGGCAATGAGCGGATAGGTTGCAAATACAATAGGCACAGCGCCCCGTAAACCAACCCATGAAATGAATATCTTCCCCCTTTTCTGACCTTTGAAAAATGCAAGGCTCGAAAAAACACCAATCGGTCGCGCAATTAAAATCAGGAACAGCGAAATAATTATGCCAACACCCAACACAGGAACAATGTGGCTCGGAAAAACCAGGAGTCCAAGCGTAAGGAACAACACAATCTGCATCAGCCAGGCAAAACTGTCGAACGATTTGATGAATTTCTTTTTATGAATCAGATCCTGATTCCCGAGGTAAACCGCACACACATAAACGGCCAAAAAGCCGTTGCCTCCTACGAAATCGGTTGCCGAAAAGCTAAAAAACATGATGGCTATCATCAGAACAATGTACAACCCTTCCACATCGAGTTTTATCCCGTTGATGATTCGCTTACCAAATTTACCGAAAACGTATCCCAGCGCCCCACCAATTAAAATCTGCTGTAAAAGAAAAAAGATCATGCCCGCCATACTTGAATCCTGCGTCATCACCAACCCGGTAAACATGAGAGTCAGCACATAGGCCATAGGGTCGTTGCTCCCACTTTCCAATTCAAGGGTAGGACGCAGGTTCCCCTTCAGCGCCAAACTTTTCGAGCGTAGAATCGAAAACACCGCCGCCGAGTCGGTTGACGAAACAATGGAACCGAGCAGCAATCCTTCGTATATGGTAAAATCGGTAATGGCCCACACAAAAAGACCGACAGTAACAGCGGTGATCAGCACACCGAGAGTTGATAAACTGATTCCGTGCCACAAAATAGGCTTCACAATTTTCCAGTCGGTATCAAAACCTCCGGAGAAAAGAATAAAATTGAGGGCTATAATCCCGATGAACTGGGCAATTTTTGGATTATCAAAATAAATACCTCCAATTCCTTCCGAGCCCGCCAGCATACCAATGGCCAAAAACAAAACCAATACGGGTATTCCGTATTTATAAGACGTTTTCCCGGCAAAAAGCGAAAGAAAGAGCAGAATTGAACCTACAAGCAATATGTTTTCCGTTGTCAAACTCATAATAAAACCTTGTTTTCTCTCTAAATATAAAAACTCTGAGGGAAAACTAAAAAGCCGCTCCCAAATTATTTCGGGAACGGCTTCTCATCTATTTTGTTTTGGTTTTACTTTTTCCGGATAAAAATCTGAACCGGCACTCCTGAAAAATTAAACTTTTCGCGGATCTTATTTTCAAGGTAACGTCGGTAAGGCTCTTTCACATACTGCGGCAGGTTGGCAAAAAACGCAAAACTTGGCGTTTGACTGGGCAACTGCGTCACATATTTAATCTTCACGAATTTACCTTTGATGGATGGCGGCGGATAAGCCTCGATGGCTTCGAGCATCACTTCATTTAGTTCCGAAGTTTTCACCTTTTTTGTGCGGTTTTCATACACTTCAACGGCAGTTTCCAGTGCTTTCAGAATACGCTGTTTGGTCAATGCCGAAATGAATACAATCGGCACATCCACAAATGGGGCAATCCGTTCTTTGATAGCTTTGGTGAACTCATTGGTGCTCGAATTATCTTTTTCAACCAAATCCCACTTGTTTACCAAAAGAACCACGCCTTTTTTGTTACGCTCAATCAGGTGGAAGATCGAAACATCCTGCGCCTCCATGCCTCGTGTGGCATCCAGCATCAGGATACAAACATCCGAATCTTCGATGGCGCGGATGGAACGCATGGTTGAATAGAACTCCACATCTTCCTTCACCTTGGTGCGTTTGCGCAGTCCGGCTGTGTCAACCAAAAAGAAATCGTGCCCAAACTTGTTGTATCGGGTATGAATCGAATCGCGGGTGGTTCCGGCAATGTCGGTCACAATGTTGCGGTCTTCGCCGGTCAGCGCATTAATGAACGACGACTTGCCCACATTGGGGCGACCGATGATGGCAAAATGCGGAATTTTTTCTGCTTCTTCTTCAACCACTTTCTCCGGAAATTCTGCAACTACAGCATCGAGCAAATCGCCGGTTCCGCTTCCGGTCATCGACGAGATGCAGTACAAATCGCCGCCCAGACCGAGCGAGTAAAACTCGTGCGAATCGATGATCCGCGAGTTATTGTCCACCTTATTAACCACCAGAAATACTTTTTTCGACGAGCGGCGCAAAACGGCAGCCACTTCTTCGTCCATATCGGTCATACCGCTTTCAACATCAACCACGAAGAGGATCACGTCGGCCTCTTCAATGGCAATCATCACCTGTTTCCGGATTTCTGCTTCAAAGGAATCTTCCGAATTAACGGCATAACCACCGGTGTCGATCACCGAAAAATCGATGCCATTCCATACACCTTTACCATACTGACGGTCGCGGGTTACGCCCGACATTTCATCGACAATGGCTTTTCTCGATTCGGTTAACCGGTTAAAAAGGGTCGATTTTCCCACATTCGGACGACCTACTATTGCTACAATGTTGCTCATATTTTCTTTTCTGCCCGAATTACGGGACTCATTTAAATTGCTTTCTGCTTATCTGTTTCGGGTCACGCGTTCCGTGTTTCGGGTTAAGAAAACTCGCAACCCGTATCCCGCAACCGTTAACTTTTTCACTGTTTACTGAGACTGCGACTGGAAACTTGTTTTATTCCATATCATACCCAAAGCTACTCAGCGAGCGGTCTTTTTCACGCCAGTCTTTGTTCACTTTCACATACAACTGAAGGAATACCTTCTTCTGAAAGAATTCTTCCATATCGAGCCGGGCTTCCATACCAACCTTTTTCAGCGCTTTGCCCTGATGGCCGATAATGATTCCCTTCTGACTGTCGCGGTTCACGTGGATGACGCACATCAGGTTCAGGATTTTTTCCTCTTCCTTAAAAAGTTCAACCTCTACCTCTACCGAATAGGGAATTTCCTTATCGTAGTTCAGCAGAATCTTTTCGCGGATGATCTCGCTCACGAAAAAACGCTCATTTCGGTCGGTCAGTTCATCTTTGGGGAAATACGCCGGGCCTTCGGGCAGCAGTTCGAGGATACGGTCGAAAATCTGCGCAACCCCGAATTTATTGGTGGCCGAAATGGCATAAACACTGGCCAGCGGAAGCTTTTCGCTCCAGTATTTGTACAACTCCAGAACTTTCTCCTGTGTTGACAAATCAACCTTGTTGATCAGCACAATCACCGCGGCTTCGGAGCTTTTAATACGCTCCACGTATTCTTCGTTCTTTCCGGGCGATTCAATCACATCGGTCACATACAGAATCACATCGGCATCAATCAGCGCGGTGTTTACAAACTTCATCATGGTTTCCTGAAGCTTATAATTAGGCTTCAGAATCCCGGGCGTGTCGGAATAAACAATCTGAAAATCATCGCCATTCACGATGCCTTTAATGCGGTGACGGGTA
>CAYRBM010000046.1:0-35480 GCA_964422425.1 uncultured Odoribacter sp. | reverse complement strand
AGTTGCCGTTTGGTTTCGTTGAGCGGGAATTTGATTATTCATCGGGAATTATCACCACAGCTGAAGGCGAATGGTGGAAACATGGAATACTGGAAGCGAAAATTAAGTATAACCCCGCAAGTCAGCTCGTTGATGCGGTTTATTTATTGGGCGAAGAAAGCTCACCTCAAATTAACCTGGTTGAAATGGGGGCAAAGAATCGGGTTGGTATGCTTTCGAAAACGCATGATGGAGTGAATGCTGCTTGTGAAAGTGTTGCGGGGCTCAAAGCTGGCGAATTTTATATTTTCAAACTGGAATGGACTGCTCATTCATTGGTTTGGTCGGTTAATGAACGCGAGATATTGAATCTGAATCACTCGGTTCCGGGATTCAAAATGCACCTGAATATAGCTTCTATCCTGGTATCTGAAGCAGGTGCAAGTTTGCCTCATCATTTCGAGATTGACTGGATTCGTTTCTTTCAGCACAAGCAATAATGAACTGGACAAACGAATTTATTGGGGCAATAACTGTGTGCGATTGCAATGGGATTGTCGTTTACATGAATGAGCAGTCGAAAAAGCAATTTGCCAAATACGACAGTGAAGGATTGATGGGAAAAAGTTTAATTGATTGTCATCCTGAGCCGGCGCGTAGTAAGCTGATGGAAATGCTTGCCAATCCAATCACAAATTCATATACCATTGAGAAAAATGGAATTCACAAAATGATTCATCAAACTCCCTGGATTGAAAATGGAGACTTTAAAGGGGTCGTCGAAATTTCGTTTGAAATACCTGTAGGTTTAGCACATCATATTCGACCCTGAATTTTTTGATTTTATGAGATGATAAAGATTCCGCATTCTACCATTTTTTTAATCAGGAAATCTCTTTTTACAGGTTTTGTTATAATGTCGTCGCATCCGGCCAACAGTGCTTTTTGTTTTTCCTCATTTCCGGAATAGGCAGTTATTGCAATTACAGGAAGATCTTTATTTTGTGTCTTTATTTGCCGTGTTGCTTCAAAACCATCTGTTTCAGGCATTTTAAGATCCATTAGAACAAGTTTAATTTCCGGATGATTCTGGCAAATTTCAATCGCTTCATTTCCATTTTTTGCATGAATGATTTTGATTAAAGGGTCTTTGAGAATGACGCTTAAAAAGTGAAAATTAATGTCATCGTCTTCCGCAATCAGAATGGTTTGTCTGGTTGTTGCGTGTGGTTGATCATTTGCAGGTTTTATTAAATCTTTCTGATTGTTTTCTTTTAAAGGAATAGAAAAGAAAAAGCTGGAACCTTGTCCTTTTTGAGATTCAACCCAAATTTTACCCTCGAGAAGAATAACCAATCCTTTTGCAATGGCCAGTCCAAGTCCGCTGCCCTCATATCCTCTTGTGTTTGAGAAGTCAACCTGATGGAAAATGTCAAATATAACTTTCTGGTCTTCTTCCGAGATTCCAATGCCTGTATCTTTAATGAAAAACAAAATGTGTTGTTCTTCAAGCTTGTATCCAATCGTTATAGTGCCAGCCAGGGTAAATTTAACGGCATTGTCAATCAGATTAACGAAGATTTTGTGGAGTAACTCCCGATCAGAAGTAATAACCGGATTATAACTGGTTCGTTCAGGTTCCAGATTGATTTTCAGATTCTTTGAAGCACATACATCAGCAAAGTTGCCGGAAACCTCGTTTAATAGTCTATTAATGTTAATTTCCTTTTTAAAAACTTTTTGATTGCCACTGTTCAACAGTGAAATATCCATGAAATTGGTAATGATATTGATTAGCCTGCTGCTACTTTCATTCATCATTTCCAGATATTCGTTTTTTTCTTCTTCTGATAATTCTGAATCAGCTAAAATTTGTCCGAAACCCAAAATTCCGTTTAGCGGAGTTCTGATTTCATGCGAAATATTGTTTATGAAAGATGTTTTCAACCGATCACTGGCTTCAGCTTTTTCTTTAGCAACGATAAGTTCTTTATTCCTTTGCTCGAGCTCAAAGGTTCTTTCTTTTACTCTTTCCTCCAGAATCTGATTCTGATTTTTAAATTCCTGCTGCAAAAAGCTTGTGACAAGTAAATTTTTAATGCGGAGCCCTACCTCAATTAAATCGAACGGCTTTGTCAGAAAATCGCTTGCACCACCTGATAAAGCCCTTTGCTTAGCCTGGGAAGTAACATCAGCAGTCAATACCAGTATTGGAAGATAGGTATCTTCCGAAATAATTGACCTAAGCTGTTCCATAACCTCGAATCCCGACAGATAGGGCATCGACAAGTCCAGAAGAATTAGATCAGGTTCGAAACTGGCAAACAAATGAACAACTTCCCTTGGATCCTGTGTTGTCAGAATATTCTGGTATCCCTGCATTTCAAGAAAGCCTTGCAGTACATCGATGTTGGCTTCCTGATCATCAACAATGAGAATTCGCGCTTCGGTTAATTTCTGGTTTGGCATAGGATTCAGTATTAACTTATTGGTTCGAAAAAATAGTCAATTACACGTAAAAATTCGATTACATCCAACGGCTTGGTCAGATATTTTCGGGCACCGGCACTGAGAAGTTTTGTAATCTGTTGAGGCATTGCATCGGCACTGATAACAACAACAGGTATTCCCTGGGTGCGTGAGTCATTTTGGAGTATTTGAAAAACCTCGGAACCGTGTATGTCGGGCAGGTTCAGATCAAGGAAAATAAGGGTTGGCTTATGTTGAAGGGCCAGATCAAGTGCCATTTTACCATTCGGATGAGTGATCAATTGGATGTCGGGTCGCTGAGTGGAAATGATCTGTTCAACCAGTTCGACGTTTGAAAGGTTATCTTCGATGTATAAAATTACTCCGTTTTCGCCTTCATGGGCTGTTAAATCTGTTTGAAGAACGTTGCGGTTGCTCTCCAGCTGACTTTCTACTCTCGGAAGTTCAATCCAGAAAGTACTTCCTTCACCAGCTTTACTCTCAACTCCAAGGCTTCCTTCCATAGCATCCATAAGTTTTTTTACTACCGCTAAGCCCAGTCCCGAGCCTTCAACCTCGGTTTGCTCAGCGCCAATACGCTCAAATGGTTTAAAGAGCTTTTGAATATCATTTTCATGGATACCTATGCCTGTGTCAGTCACCAAAATTCGTAAAAATTCATGCTCGTTCCGGTGGGTACTGATTTCGGTCTTCAGTAGCACATTCCCTCCCGGCTTGTTGTATTTTATCGCATTATTGACCAGGTTTAGCAGAACTTGCTTCAGTCGCTGACGATCGGCTTTTACATAGTACATATTCAACGGCGAAGCTACCAGTGACAGTGTTACATCCCTTCCCTTAGCCAGTGGATTAAGTATATCAATCATCTCTTCAAGCACATCTTTAAGTCTGACAGGTTCAGATGAAAGTGACATTCTTCCGGATTCAATACGCGAAATGTCGAGCACTTCGTTGATGAGATCGAGCAGGTGTCGTCCCCCATGCAGAATGTGATCAACTCCTTTGCGCTGAGCCGGACTGAGCTGTCCCATTTCGAGAAGTTGGGCAAAGCCAAGAATGGCATTCATTGGTGTCCGAAGTTCGTGGCTCATTCGTGAGAGGAACTCACTTTTGGCCATATTGGCTTGTTCAGCATCCAACTTCGAAATTTTCATTTCTTCTTCCGACTTTATTCGTTCCGTAATGTCACGGGCTGCTGCATAAATGAGTTGTCCGGAAGGTGTACTTCTCCATTCTATATAGCGGTAGTTTCCGTCTTTGGTGCGATAGCGATTTGTGAAATTTAAAATAGGATGCTGTTCACTTAATTGGGCCATTGTTTCAAGGGTGGCCTGAATATCATCGGGATGAACAAATTCAAGGAATTGCCGATGCTCCAAATCCTCAGAAGAATATCCCAAAATGTTTTCCCAGGCTTTGTTCACTTTAACGAAATTGCCAGAAGTGTCGGCAATGCAAAGTAAATCAAGCGCAACACTAAAGAAGTTTTCAAGTTCATTTGTTTTTAGCTGTAAAGCTTCAGTGATACTTTCCCTTTCCTCAATTTCTTTAACCAGTTCATTGTTCGTATTGGCTAACTCTTCGGTTCGCTCAGCAATCATTCGTTCCAGGTTGGCATTGATGTCTCTGATCTGTTGTTCAGTTTTTTTGCGCTCGGTGATGTCTTGTTTAACTGCCAGAAAATTGCTGATCTTTCCACTTTCATCATGAATTGGAGTGATGGAAACATTTTCCCAGTATAATTCGCCGTTTTTTCGTTTGTTAATCCATTCACCAAACCATTGTTTGCCTTCAATAATGGTGCTCCACATGTTTTGATAAATTTCTGGTTTGGTTAATCCTGACTGAAGGATTCGTGGATTTTGTCCGATAGCTTCTTCGTAAGTATAACCTGAGATTTCAGTAAAGGCTTGATTAACATACTCAATGGAGCCATCAAGCCCGGTTACTACTACGATTACAGGGCTTTGCTCTACTGCCTGTGAAAGTTTTCTGATTTGATATTCCTGTTGTTTTTTTTCTGTAATGTTTCTGGCTAGAACTAATGCTTTGTCTAATCCAAAGGGGGCTACCCTGGCTTCGAATGACATTGATTGCGACCCAATATTTACTTGATAATCGTAAGTAACCAGTTCATGATTTCTGATTGTCTCCCTAATTTTACGAAGATGCTGAGTTGCCGTTTCTTGATTGAATAAGTCTTGTACCCTTGATCCGACTATCTTATCTTCCGGTATCATCAAACTTCCCGGATTGTTTGAATAATATTCAAGAATGATTCCGCCGTCTGATACCACAAAAATAAGATCGGGCATTGCATGGATGATTGCCGATAAGCGTTTATTTTGATTTTTGATTTCCTCTTCGGCCTGTTTTTTTTCTGTAATGTCAATGCTGATTCCGCTTAGTCGGGTAAGCCGGTTGTTTTCAAAATGAGGAACGATATTACTTTCAATCCATTTTATTTCACCGCTGGGCATTACCAGCCGGAAGCAAAGTGTTTCCCGTAATTTTGTGACCAGAATTTCATGAATCTTTTGTTCGAACAGGCTGCGGTCGTCCGGATAAACCATTTGTCTTATTTCATCGAGCGATAGAGGAGGAAGAGATGGATCGCGGTCAACCAGCCGGTAATAGTTTTCAGACCACCTGACCAATCCGCTTCCCGGTTCAAATTCCCAACTTCCCATATTGGCAATCTTTTGGGCATCATTCAGTTCCTGTTCCCGATGTATTAGTGCATTTTCTTTTTGCTTCAGTTCGGTAATATCGATGGCTGTGGCCGATAAGTACTGGGGTATCCCGTGGAAATCGTAAATAATTGAAGCGTTCATTAGGGTAGGAAAAACTGAACCATCTTTGCGGGTGTGCCATATTTCTTCGGCTGTGAACTGTCCTTCAGCAGCCAACTTTTCCAGAGTTTCTTTCACTCTGTCCTGTTGCTGGCTGTTGTGGAAAATGCTGATGTGTTTTCCAATCACCTCTTCCTGTTCCAGTTGATGCATGCGGGCAAAAGCAGGATTAACGTAAAGTAATAATCCCTCTGCTGTGGTAATTGCAGAACCAAAATTACCCTGATCAATTATCGTTCTGAATTTTCTGGATTCATCTTCAGCTTTTTTTCGTTCAAGGTCTGTTTCAATAGCTTCGAGTGCATAGCTAATATCACCTGCAACTTCTTCAAGCAAGTTAATCTCTTCGGCATTAAAAAAATCAGGAGTAGAAGCATACAAATTGAGCACAGCCACTACGCGCTCAAATCGCTTTATGGGAAGAGCAATGGACGACTGGTATCCACGTTTTAGGTCGGCATCTTTCCATGGAGCCATTACCGGGTCATTTTCAATGTTGTTGCATACAAAATACCTGCCCTCCTGTGCGGCAATTTCAGTAGGCCCGCGATCTTCCGGACGATCATAAAACGGAAGTTGCTCAATGTTTTTAAGGTAATCACCTCCCACACCATTTACACAGCAGGGTTTAATTGCCCGTAATTGATGATCAACTAATCCGATCCAGACCATTTGAAAATTGCCAAATTCAATGGCTATCCGGCAAATCTCATCCAAAAGTTTTTCTCTGTCTTTGCAATAAACAATGGCCTGGTTGACCTGGCTAATCACCGCATATAACCTGTTGATTCGGAGAAGTGCCTCTTCAGCCAGCTTTCGTTCGGTAATATCAGTAAGCGTGCCAATCCGACGAATTTGTTTTCCATCTGTGTGGATGGTTGATGTTGATTTGATTAACCAGCGAATTGCACCCGATTTGGAAATGAAGCGATACACATGAAAGGTTGTCGTGGTTAATTTTGTTGATATCAATTGCTCGGCCATGAGTGTTTGATCTTCTTCGAGCAGAAAATTGAAGATACTTTTCCCGATCAGTTCCTCAGACTGGTAACCCAGAATTTTTTCTACGGATGGGCTTATATAAACAATTTGACCATCGGAACTAAACTCGTAAACTATTTCACTGATGGTCTCAATCAGTGTTCGGAATTGTAATTCGCTTTGCTGAAGCCTGATGTCTTTTTCATCCTTTTCGATGTATTTCCCAATGCGGGTTGCAATCGAAAACAATAAATCAGATTCTTCTTTCAGGAAGATGTTTTCGACATCGGGCAGGCAATCGTCAGGATAACAAACTTCAATGTAACCGGCAATCTGATTGTTGATGACAATATTTTCTTTCAGGGAATGAGAGGATTTTTTAAAGCCCGGAGTTTGAAATATATTTTCGCGAACTGACAATGAAACTTTAGCTAAATCGGGGAATTGCCAGGCATCTGGTATAATCACGGAAATTTCTTCGATCAATTCACTTGATGAAAGATGAGGAGTGGTCATCAGTTTTGAAATCTGATTGTGGCAGTTCAATTCCTTGAGCCTTTCCTGTAATGAAAATTCCACCTGCTTTTGTTGCTGCAACTGCAGATCGAACGATTCTTTCAGAGAATTAAATTTTTGCTTTAATTCATCCAACTGAATCTTCATTTTTTCATAAGATTGATCCATACGTTGTTAGCTGAAGGTTTCGAAAATTGATTTAACCATTCCAGATACCTCAATTTAAGTTTTTTTCATCAGTTTTCAAGCTGAACAGAAAGATATTTGTCAACCACCCTCAGAAATTCCTGAACGTCTAAAGGTTTTGTCAAATATTCTTTTGCGCCTGATTCTATTAACTTTTTTTGTTGTTGGGGCATGGCATCGGCACTAATAACCACAACCGGTATTCCCCTTGTTTTTTCGTCATCCTGAAGTAGCCTGATTACTTTACTCCCATGAATATCGGGCAAGTTCAGATCGAGAAGGATTAAGTCGGGTTGATATTCGATGCATAAATCAACTGCTTTTGCTCCATAGGTGCTGGCGATTATTCTGATGTGCGGACGCTGATTGCCTGTAATTTGTTCAACCAGCTCAACATTAGCCGAGTTATCTTCGATGTATAAAATCCGCTTGATTATTGGGGCCATTTTTATACTTGGACTGGATAAATCCATGTTTTTCATGGCATTTTGAATTTGGCCCTCACACTTAGGCAGTTCAATCCAAAATGTGCTTCCTTTCCCCAAAGTGCTGATGGCTCCAACAGTTCCTCCCATAGCTTCCATCAGTTTTTTAACTACTGAAAGTCCCAAACCAGTACCTTCTGTGCCTGTTTTGTCAGCTCCGATACGTTCAAAGGGTTTGAATAATTTAGTAAGGTCCTGCTCTGATATTCCCCAGCCGGTATCGGTTATGGAGATTCGAACTTTCTCTTCTTCGGAATTGTCTGGCTGAAGCACTTCTGCTTTTATGCTGATTGAGCCATTTTCGAAATTGTACTTGATGGCGTTGTTCAGCAAATTGATCAGCACCTGTTTCAACCTCTGACGGTCGGATTTGACAAACATTTGGTTAACTTCCGAGTCGATGAGCTGAACGGTTATTTGTCGTTCACTGGCCTGTGGCCTGATGATGTCTGTCATTTCAGGAATTACGGCATTGAGCAAAACCGGTTCAAGTGAAAGTGACAGACGTCCGGCTTCAATCCGGGAAATGTCGAGAACTTCATTGATCAGATCGAGTAAATGACGACCACTTTTCAGGATATGGTTTACACCTTTTTTCTGACCAGGATTTAATTCGCCCATCTCGAGCAGTTGTGCAAAACCAAGAATCGAATTCATCGGTGTTCTCAGCTCGTGGCTCATACGCGAAAGAAACTCGCTCTTCGCCATATTTGCCTGTTCGGCTTCATTTCGGGCATTCATCAATTCATGCTGTGCCTTTTTTTCTTCCGTAACATCTTCAAAAATGTAAAAACGTCCGTAATACTTGTCGTCCATCCCGCGAATCTGCGTCGAATATCGATGAATGGTACGGTCGTTTTTAAACGGAATTTCATCAGAAATAACAATGCGGTTATTTTCGTCCTGCAAAGGTTTACAGGATTCGGCGAAAGCCGGAACATCGTGCAGTATTGGGATGCAATATGGAATGATATCGTTGTTTTTTAGTTCGCCGCGCTGCATTTGTTCTTCCAGGGTTTCGATTCCCCAAATCTGGCAGAATCGCTTGTTGAAATAGAGAATTTCGTCGGTGCGGTTATCAACAACAAGGAATCCAAGAGGAGAGGAGTTAGACATCATTTCGAGCAACGATTTGTTCCATTGAAGCTGTTCTTCTGCCCGTTTTCGTTCGGTGATATCTACTCCCACCGACAAAATGCAACGTTCCATGCCGATAAAAATCTCCTCGGCAGATAGTAACAGGATATGTAAATCACCAGATTTGGAAAAGGCCTGAACTTCAAGCTCGCGAACGGGTATTCCTGCATCTATTGCTTTTTTGATTTCATTTTCAGCACCTTTTTCTCTTATTATTCCGAGAGACACCAATGTTTTGCCCAAAATATCTTCGCGAGTATATCCAAATGTGCTGATAAAGGCACTATTCACATCCATGAATTGAAGGTCGGCAAAACGGGTAATGGTCATCACTGCTGAATTGGAATGGAAAGCAGAGGAGAATTTCTGTTCTGAAAGCTGAATTTTTGATATATCTTTTGATACACCAAATATGGCTGGGTTACCATTCCAGAAACCATGTTTAACTCTTGTTTCAACCGGAATTGGTTTGCCTGACTTGGTGACTACAGGTACAGGGCAAAATTCAGCGGTTCCCGAAAGCATTTCGCCAACAATACGTCCTGCTTCCTCTCTCCTGCCTTCAGGATGAGTCATTAAGACTGATTTGTTAAGCAATTCATTTTCAGAATATTCAAGACGCTTGTTGACAGTGTTGTTTGTGTAGATAATATTTCCATTTTGGTCTAATACCCAAAGGAAATCGTCAATGGTATTGAAGAAAGTTTCGTAGTTCTGCCGGGTTTGTTCTAACAGACCTTCCGAACGCTTGTTGTTGATTATGCTTGCAATGATACTGCTCCAAACTTTCAGAATGTTGATTTCGCTCGGCAGGTAATCTTTCCTGGTTTTCACCGAATCGAGTCCCACAAAGCCAATCAGATTGTTTTCAACCAGTAAAGGCATCGCAATGACCGACCTGATGCCCTGTGGTTCGAGGATTTCGCGTTCGGAGCGCCAGTTTTCGGGCAAATCTTCGACTGATGGAATGATAACATTGTCGAACCGTTTCAATACGTTCATCCATTCGGGAAACATGTCAACCGGCACCAGTTGCAGGTCATTGATCTGCGGCTCAATATTGTCTTCACACCATTCAAATGTGTTGTTCATCAATTGCGAGGTCGCGTCGAATTCGAAAATATAAGCCCGGTCGGCGGCCAGGAACTGCCCGATTCGCTGAAGTGCCAGATTGAGAGCTCCGTCGATTTCAGGTAATGAAATACCTGTCAGTTTTGGCGCGAGTTGCAACAGTTCATTTTCAAAATCGGCTGCACGTTTTTGCGAGGTCACATCACGGTTCAATCCAACCAAGTGGAGTGCACGTCCAGTTTCATCGTGCATTAGGGCCGCAATACCTTTAATGTGATGAATCGATCCATCAGGACGGATAATTCTGAACTGGGTGTTGAATTCTTTTTGTCCTGAGATCGCCATTTGAATTTCCCGGTCACAGCGTTCCAGATCATCGGGATGCAGGCGGTTTTTCCAGTTCTGGTATGTTCCGGTGAAGTTTTCTTTGGCAATTCCGTATATCGACAGCATTTGATCGTCCCAGAAAAGAATGTTGTTCTGAATGTCGTAGTCCCAAACTCCGATTCCGCCTACTCTCATAACCAGCTCCAAGCGGGCCGATATCTGCGAGAGTGCTTCTTCCGCATGTTTCCGTTCGGTAATGTCTTGCAGTGTTCCGTATGTTCCAATTACCTGGTCGTTTTCATCTAATCCAAGTTTAGCAAACACCTCTACCCACCGAAATCCCCCTTCTTTGGTCAGATACCTGATTTCGTGACGGCAATAATCCTTTTGACGCCGGATGAGTGGTTCAAACAATTCCCAGTTTCGGGCTCTGTCATCCGGATGAACGTAGTTGACAAACAGTTGTCCCAGCGATTCCTTGACTGAAAATCCGGTAATTGCTTCCCATGATTTATTCAGGAATACCCAATTCCCTTCAGCATCAGTTTGGAAAATAACCTCGGCTACGTTTTCAACGACCATCCGGTAACTTTTTTCACTTTCGGCAAGTGCTTGTTCTGCCAGTCGTCGTACTTCAATTTGCGTCAGTAAATTAGCATTGGTTTCAGCCAGTTCGGCGGTGCGTTCTTTAATTCTGGCTTCGAGGCTCGAATTTAGTTGCCTGATTTCATCTTCAGCTTGTTTCCTTTCTGTGATGTCTTGCTTTACGGCCAGGTAATTAATGATTTCTCCGGAGTCGCCATGTATTGGGGTTATAGAAATATTTTCCCAGTAGAGTTGTCCGTTTTTCTTTTTATTGATCCATTCTCCCTGCCATGACGATCCTCTTTCGATGGTTTGCCACAAATCCTGATAAACCTGAGGATCGGTTTTTCCTGATTTGAGGATATTGGTATTTTTACCAATCACTTCATCCTGGGTATATCCGGTGGTTTTTTCAAAAGCCGGATTGATGTACTCGATGTTCGCTTTCAGATCGGTGATGACAATGGATACCGGACTTTGCTGTATGGCAAGTGATAACTGCTTGATTTCAAAATCTTTTTTTGTTTCTTCAGTGATATCCCTGCTTAGTACCATAACCCTGTCTGAACTCAAAGGAACAATTCGTGCCTCGAAATAGGTAAATTGAGAATTTGATAGCGGTAGCGCATATTCAACTACTGCCGTTTTTTTATTTTCAAGTACTTTGCGAAATTTAGTAAGGCACAATGAGGACATCGTTTCGTCAAAAACATCGCGAATGTTTGCTCCAATAATTTTATCACGGTCGATTAATAGTTTTTCGGCATCGGAAGCAAAAAATTCGAGGTAATTTCCATCTGCATCATTTATAAAAATCAGGTCAGGGATAGCTGAAATAATGGCATTTAGCCATTCGTTCTGATAACTGATTTTTTCTTCTGATAATTTTTTCTCCGTAATATCAATGTTTACCCCGCTCATGCCCACCATAATGTCGCCTGAAAAACGAGGGACCACATTGTTTTGCACCCATTTAATTTTACCGTCAGCCAGGATTAGTCGCATGTCGAGGCTGACCTGTTGTTTGGTTTGAATCATTTCTTCCAGTTTCTCATCCAGTAAATGCACATCTTCCGGATGAACCATTTTCATAAAATGATCTCTTGGGACATTCTGAATGGGATCTACTCCCAATAGCCTGAAATAATTTTTCGACCAGGTCATCTCATTCGTAGTCAGATCGAGCTCCCAGTTTCCCATGTGAGCAATTTCCTGGGCATAGTTAAGAAGTTCTTCACTTCGTTTTAGCGCCTCTTCTGCCAGCTTGCGTGCAGTAATATCGTTGTCGGCCCCCCGGTAACCAAGCAGGTTATTTTGACTGTCAAGAATTGGAACTGCATTAGTCGAAATCCAAATCAGTTGTTTACTTTTTGTAAGTACTTGATTCGTTGTGTCTCTGAAGATTTCTTTTCGTGCAAAAGAGGCTAAAACTTCTTTTTTATAATCAATCCGACCTTCGGATGGATGGAGATCGTAGAAATATTTCTGTCCGATCAGCTCGTTGGGTGCATAACCCCAAACGGTTTGGGCTACAGGACTGACATAAGTGTACATGCCCTTGGCATCCACTTCCCAGATTACAGTCTGGCTTTGCTCAGTTATCTGGCGGAAACGTTCTTCGCTTCGGGTTAGTTCTTCCTGTATTTTTTTTCGTTCTGTGATGTCCTCTTTAAGTGCCAAATAACTAATTATTTGTCCCTTTGAATCGGTTATCGGTGTTATTTGTGAGGATTCCCAATATAATTCTCCGTTTTTACGTTTGTTATGGAACGTACCTCTCCAAATGTTTCCTCGGGAGATTGAATTCCAAAGTACTTCGTATTCATTTACAGTTGTTTCTCCTGATTTTAGTACGCGTGGATTTTTACCTTTCAGTTCATCCAGCGAATAACCCGTAGTTTCGCAGGCTTTAGGGTTGGCATATTCAATGTTCCCTTCAAGGTTGGTAATAACAATGCTTATCGGACTTTGCTCAACAGCCTGAGAAAGCTTACGGAGCTGGTCTTCGTGATATTTGTATTCGGTAATATCACGGTCGATCCCAATCGAATAGGTCTTTCCTCCGAATGTTATGGGTTGTGCAATGTACTCAATGATGTTATCCTTTCCATCGGGTCTGATCCATTTGAACGATCCGTGATAGGCCTGTTTTTCTGAAATGCCTTTAATACGTGCTTCCGTTGCACGTTCGTCCAGGCTTTGAGAAATGGAATAGGTGGTTCCTCTTTCCAGCAATTCTTCACGGGTTCGGCCTGCCATTGTTGCGTATTGTTCGTTGCAATCCACTAATTTACGCTTTGCCGGATCAGGATCTTCTTCGAAAATACTGATACCATCGAATACATTCTCGAATACCATTCTGAACCGTTGTTCAGATTCTTTTAGTTTTTCTTCAGCTTCGCGTTGCGCCGTAATATCGAGCCAGCTAACGAATAGCACCTGGTTGCCTTCGTATTCAATGACAGAGATATCGATTCGTGCCAGAAACTCGGAGCCATCTGTGCGCTGATGAACCCACTCAAACGTTGTACTCCCTTTTTCAAAGGCTTCGGCGATTAGTTCTTGAGCGTAATTCGAAGACGTTTTCCCGTTAGGTTGATATTCGGGTGAAATGGCGTCGGGAGTTTTACCGACAATTTGAGAACGGTCACCACCTATCAGGATTTCGGAAGCTTTATTGCAATCGATAAACTTGCCATTCTGAACAATTAAGTAACCTATGGGCGAATCGTAGAATAGCGCTTTGTATTTCTGTTCACTTAGTTTTAATTGCAGCTCAGCTTCTCTCTTGTCGCTGATATCGATTCCCATACATTGTATAGCGTATGGGATCTGATGGGCATCAGTTAAACAGACAAATTCCCACAGCGTAGTTCTGATACCTCCATCTCTTGACGGATTGTCCAATTCAACTTTAAAGATTGTCCCCGGATTCATGATGCATTTTTCGACGGTTTCGCGGGTTCGCTCATGGTGATGGCTGCAAATGGAGATGAGGGCATCGGCACTGTCTATACCTGTACTTGAATACATCCAGCCATATTCTTCTTCAAATTTTGGGTTCCAGTAAATGTGTTTTCCCTGTAAATCGGTCCAAAGTACGAGACTGGTTTGCGAATTAATCAGGTTTTGCAATCGTTCTTCACTTAACCGCAGTGCTTCTTCCGCTTTTTTTCGTTCGGTGATATCAATTAAAACGCCTCTGCCACCAATCATTTTGCCATTTTCAAAAATGGGATTAGTTGACGAACGTACCCAACGGATTTCTCCTTCTTTGGAATAGTAACGGTATTCCATAAACGAGTAGTCGCGCTGATCAAGTTTTGAGAGGCGTTCAATGATAAGCGGTCTGTCGGCCTCGTGCATATAGGCAAAGAAATTTTTCCCGATCAGTTCTTCGGGTTTATATCCGAGGAATCGTTCGATGGAAGGACTCACATAATTGACGATTCCCTGGTTGGTGACTTCATAAACCACATCATTCAGGTTTTCGACCATGCTGCGGAATGATTCTTCTCTTCGTTGAAGTTCCTGTTCCACAATTTTTTGTTGGGTAATATCGGTCAGAATACCTGTTCGGCCAACTACACGGTCCTTTTCAAAAACTTTGGACGGGAGCGACCTTGCCCATCGAATTTCACCTTGTTTGGAAACAAAGCGTAAGTCAAGATAAGATGGGGCAGTTGAATCCTGAGAGGCTAATCGTTTGACAATGTTGGGAACATCGTCGGGATTTACAATGCGGAAAAAATTAGTTCCGATTAATTCTTCGGGGCTGTAACCGGTAATTTTTTCAATGGCCGGGCTTACATAAATGACTGTTCCATCAAGTGCAATTTCATAAATGACATCGTTGATGGTTTCAATTATATGGCGATGTGTTTCTTCACTTTTACGCAGTTTTTCTTCGGTTATTCGCCTTTCGGTAATGTCGGTTAAAGTTCCGGTTCCTCCTATAATTATACCATCTTTCAGAATTGGAGTGGTAGAGGAGCGAACCCAGTTGGTTGAACCATCTTTTCTGATGTACCTGTACTCCATGAAGCTGTAGCTCTTATCATTGATGTTTTTCAGGGAGTTTCGGATTTCTTCTACGTCGTCGGGATGAATAAATTCGAAAATATTGCGTCCAAGAACTTCTTCAATCTCGTAACCTAAAACATGGATGACAGAAGGACTTACAAATTTAATATTTCCGCCAGGGTCAATTTCATAAATAACATCGTTGATTGTTTCAACGAGATTGCGGTATTGTTCTTCGCTTTTTTTAAGTTTCTCTTCAGCTGTTTTACGGGCCGTAATGTCGCGGGTAATGAATACCATACTGGTTTTATTACCTTCGGCATCGTATATGAAATCGCTGTTTACTTCAATATCAAATAGCGTTCCGTCGGCTTTAATGGCTCTGTACTCTCTGATACCTGTTTGTATTCCCTGAAACATTTTTTCGATGCGGCTTTTTGCTGCTTCACGTTCGTCTGGTATGATAAAATCCAGAAATGAGTGATTCAGGAACCCTTGAGAATCGGAATATCCAGAAATTGCGGATACGTTAGGTGAAGAGAAAAGAATGTTACCCTGCAAGTCGGTAAAAGTGATCATGTCGGGCGATGCCGAAATAATTGACCGGTAAAGGGCTTCGCTGTTTTGTAGTTTTTTTTCTGAAGCTTTGCGGTCAGAAATATCGCGAATAATGATGAGCTGGCTTATTGGGTTACCATGGTCATCGCGAATGAAGTCACTGTTGACTTCAATTTCAAAGGTGGTTCCGTCGCTTCGTTTGGCAGTATATTCAACTGCACCCATTGGCCCATCATACATCCTGATCATATTTGCAGCAGCCTTTTCATGATCTTTTTCATCCAGGAATTGGAAAAGGGTGAAAGATGTAAGTTCAGCAGAATCTGAAATTCCAAATTTTTCCAGAGCCTGAGGCGAAGTGAGCTGTATGCGTCCTTCCAAATCAGTAATAGCAATCAAATCGGGCGAGGCATTGATAATTGACCGATACAGCAATTCACTTTTTTGAAGGGCAAGTTCAATTTTTTTTCGGTCGTTTACATCAATTAAAGTACCTGTAGCGCCGGCAAACTTCCCGTTTTCAAAAATGGCGTGAGTCGAAAATCGCAGCCATCGCTCTTCACCTGAAGCTGTAGGAATCTGGTATTCAAAATCAATTGCTTTTAATTCGGGCAATTGAATGAATCTTTGAGAAATGGCATCACCGCTTTTCCCGGTATAAACCAGAAAGTGGTTTCCGATGATTTCATCGGCCGGAATTCCAATAACTTTTTCAATAACCGGACTTATGTAGGTTACCGTTCCCAGGGCATCGATCTCGAAAATAACATCGTTAATATTCTCAATGAGCTTACGATATTTGTGTTCGCTGTCTTCCAGCTTCATTGTTTTCTGATGCCGTTCAATAAAGATTTCAAGTCGTTCAGCGATGGCTGATAACAGATTATTTTCTTCGGGTAGGAATAGCTGAGTATCCTTTAGGGTAAAATCAGAGGGGTAATTAACCTGAATAGTACCTATGCTGGTTCCTCCGGCATGTATCTCACGAACGAGTTTTATGGGGGTATTCTGAAATCCGGCCGTTTTGAATTCGTGATTATAAACGGTAATTGAAGCCTGGCAGAAATCAGGAAATTGCCATGCTGCGGGTATTAGTTGAACTATTTTTTCGCACACTTCGCGGATGGTATAACCTGAGTTGCTCATAATACCTGATATCTGGTTGTGGCAATTCAGCTCTTTTATGCGCTCTGTAAGTTGAAGCTCAATTTGCGTACGATTGAATTTTTCCTGTTCAATTTGCGCTTTTAACCCTTCCAACTCCTTCTGCTGATCATGCAATGTAGCGATCAGCTCCCCTTTTGTTAGATTCTCGTAGTTCATAAAGTGTTGACTTAATGATTACTCAATAAAAATGCTTTCCCGTGTTATCGCACTGTAAATTACCTTTTTTTATTGTACCAATGGATTAATCTTTCTGAAATTGAGAAATATCAATGGTGCGATAATCACATAGAATAAAAGCATTCAATTGTCAGTTATTCACCAAGGGAAGAAGTCTTTTCCTTGCGCAGTTGGGATAGAATTAAGTCGGAACGGTCAGAACGAATAATCAGAGCGATACTGCCGCAGGTAGGTGTCATATTGGTTCACCTCGTGGTTAAAATAATCGACGGTTGTTTTCATCAGGTTTAGATTAAATTCCCATTCAGACGGATTTTTTAGGATTACCGGATAAAGCTGGCCGATGTTGAGATGAACGGTTTTTTCGGGCACCCAGGTTTCTTCAGAATAATGGCCCGGGTAAAACGCTTCGTAGCGGATGTTGATAAACTCAATAAGTACTTTCCCCTTTTTTATCGTGAACAGTCCGGTATAAACTCCGGAGTAGGTATTGTTGACCGAAAAAGTATTGCTGAAAATTATTTTTCCATCTTCTCTGTTCGAATAAAGGTTGTTGGGATATATTCCAAATTCGATTGAAATAAATTCAAGAGTCCGGTTAAAAAGCTCGTCTTTGCTGGCATTATTCAGGGTGTCAAGAAATGAAAAATGAACCATTCCATCTTCGGCGAGGGGCAAGTCGGGGTATGAACCCATTTTTTTGATGACCTGATGCCATTTAATCCCGCGTATTGAAAATTCTTCCTGGCTGATTTCTTTCGCTGATAATTTGGCATAGAACAACGATTTTTCGATGGAATCAGTCTGACCAAACAAGTGTAATGCTATGAAAAACAGTAGTGCTGTCAGAAAAGTCTTCATGAAGGTGGTCTTTTGGGTGCGGTTTTCGATTTTCTCATTCAAATTTAGTTTTTTACTACTGTTTTTTCTGGTTTTGTCGATTTATCATCGTATCAAATACCTTGTTCTTTAGCATATCATATTTTCCTGATTGCCAGACCAGCCTGAAGGTATTCTGTTTAAACAGTTTGTAAGCTTCTTTAACTTCTGTTATGTTTTGCGAAAACAAAAATGATTTACTTTTGATTATTGGCACATCTAAAAACCTAAAACTAAATGATCCGGCAATTCCTGATTTCCATTTTCCTGATAGTTTCGTTCAGTTCATTTCTACAGGCACAGGGAATTCGTGGTAAAATAACCGACTGGAAAGGCGAGCCAGTTTCGTTTGCCAGCATTTATGTGCCGAAGCTTTCAACCGGTACAACTTCCAACATCGATGGCATTTATGAATTGAAACTTCCCGGAGGACAGTGGAATGTTTTGTTTCAGTATCTGGGCTATCAGACACAATCCAAAGAGGTGCTTATAGGGCAGTCATTTCAGATACTAAACATTACGCTTGAAAATCAGAATTATCAGATTCCCGAAATTAAAGTGCTTGCCTCGGGCGAAGATCCTGCCTATTACATCATGCGAAGAGCTATTGCCATGGCTCCATATTACCAGAAACAAGTTTCAAAATACACCTGCAAAGTTTACCTGAAAGGCTCTGGCGTGTTCGATAAAATTCCGAAGCTGCTCGAAAAGCAAATGAAAAAAAGCGGAGTAAAAGAAAATGAAGCTTTTGTGGCCGAAACGGTCAGTAAAATTGAGTTTGAATTACCCGACAAGCTGAAACAACAGGTGCTGGCTATGAGGTCGTCGGGGAAAGACAACAATACTTCGCCTATGAACATGATTACCAACAATCTGTATGATGCGGATAAATATGGGGTCATTTCGCCTGTTGGAAAAAGCGCGCTGAAAACATACCGGTTTAGGCTCGATGGTGTGTTTGAAGATCAGGGAAGAGTAATCAACAAAATCAGGGTAATGCCCAAAGTTCAGTCGAAAGATGTTTTTACCGGATACATTTATATTGCCGATTTGTTTTGGAATATTCATTCGGCTGATCTGCACATGCGTTTGCCAATGACGGATGTTAACGTGCATCAGGTTTATGGCGAAGTGAATAAAAATACCTGGATGCCAGTAAGCCTCGATTTCGATATGGACTTATCGGGTATGGGCTTTAAGATGAGGTTCAGGTATGTGGCTTCTGTTTCCGAATACCAAACTACCTTAAATCCGGCGCTCGATCATTCGTTTCTCGAAAAGTTAAAAAGTCAGCAGTTACATGAGCAGCAGATGGTTGAGCAGTTTCAGGCCGAAGCTTTAAAGAAGGAAGAAGAGCATGAACGAACCCGGTCTCAGCAAAAAATTGAAGCGCTTATGCAAAAAGCTGAATTGAACAACCGCGAGACGGTCAAGCTCAATCGTTTGATTGATACCGAAGCCAGGCGAAACGCTCCGCCCGAACCGTTGGAGATAAAATCAAACATTCAGGTTAGTCAAAAGCAGGTGAACAACGATTCGGCTTATTGGGAAACTTTGCGGCCAATTCCGCTCACTGAGTCGGAGCGAACAAGCTTTGCACAAAAGGATTCCTTCATCCGGGTTTCTGTCCGTCCCGAGTATCAGGATTCGGTGCGCGATGCCCAGCGCAAATTCCGACTGAAGCATTTGGTTTTGGGCAAAACCTATAATTACTCGGTTGATTCGGCCAGAAAACGCGAGCGGCTTACCATTCCCCGCCTGATTGCTCCGGGAACTCTGGCATTCAATTCGGTAGATGGCTTGCGTGTTGAGCTACCTTTCAATTATTTCAGGGCTGATAGTTCAGGTCGCTCGCTTTCGCTACACCAGGAATTTGGCTATGCCATAGCCCGTGAAAAGCTGGATGCTACCTTTGCAGTAAACTTGGTGACCAATAGTATTGCTCGAAACTTATATAACTTCAGCCTGGGTTCAACAACTGCCGATTACAATGGGCAATCGGGCATTTCGTCCGTGAACAACGATTTTTACACTCTTTGGCTCGAAGAAAACTACAAACGCTTTTTTCGGCGCGACTTTGTGCAATTTGGTTATGGACGCGACCTGATCAATGGGTTGAATATGAATATTGGTTTTGGATATAATGAAAACAGCCCGTTGGAGAATCATTCTTCGTATTCGTTTATCGATTATGACGATAAGCAAATTCAGCCCAACGTACCGGTAAATTCAACATTAATCGCTGGTCAGCTAGATCGGCACCAGTCATTTGGTGCCCACCTTTCGCTCGAATATACACCACGCCACCGCTACCGCATCCGCGACAACCGTAAATTTTATGCTGGCAGCAAATATCCAACTTTTTCGATGCTATACAGGGGAGCTTTCTCCGGAATTTTTGGAAGCGATTCGCGCTACGATTTTATGAAACTAGGAATTCGCCAACGACTGAATTTTGGAATCAGCGACCAATTTTCGTACATAGTGCAGGCTGGCGGTTTCCTGGATTCGGAAAAGCTATATTTCGAAAATTATCAGCATTTTAATACTCAGCCAATGGGTTTCATGTTCAACAATAGCCCAAACAGTTTCAGGTTGCTTCCGTTTTACGAATTTTCAACCCGCAAATCGTTCGCTGAAGCACATGCCGATTGGCAAAGCCGTAAGTTTATTCTGAAACAGTTGCCTCTTTTTCGTAATTCAACATTAAGCGAGCAGGTGTTTTTAAATTTCCTGAGCACTCCTGATTTAAAGAACTATCTTGAATTGGGATATGGTTTGAAAAATATTTTCCTGTTGATGAATGTTGACGCCGTTGCCGGTTTTGAAAATGGCAAATTCAGGTCGGCTGGTTTGAGAATTAGCCTGAATCTGAATTGATCTGGTTCGCTGAAACTTTCTTTTATTCCTGTTTTGGCATTTCTAAGCGCAGACAGAAACTTTCTATTGCACAGATTTTTCATTTGGCGATGATCAATTTGTTGAATGATTTGTTATCTTCAGTCAACAAACAGCATAGCAAATGGAACAAAAAAAAACCGCAGTCCTGCTTTTAAATGTCGGAACACCTGATCGCCCAACCGTTAAGTCTGTACGAAGTTATTTGTTTGAATTTCTGAATGATCGCCGGGTGATTGATTTGCCTCTCGTTTTGCAGAAAATACTGGTTAACCTGATCATTGTACCTTTTCGTGCGCCCAAATCGACCAAATTATACCAGCGCTTATGGACCGATAAAGGTTCGCCGCTGCTCTATTACGCCGAACAGCTTCAGGCTGGATTGCAAAAGCAGCTCGACTCATCAGCCGAAGTATTCATTGCCATGCGATATGGAAATCCATCGATAAAAGATGTATTGAAGAAAATTAAGGAAGGAAATTTTAACCGGTTAGTGGTTTTCCCCTTGTTCCCTCAATATGCTTCTTCAACCAACGGAACCGCCACGCAGGCTGTGGTTGACGGCCTTCGGAATTGGAATACCATTCCGGACGTTGTGGTGATCAATCAGTTTTACGATCACCCGGCTTTTCTCGATGCCTTTGCTGCCCGAATCAGGGCTTATCAACCCGAATCGTATGATCATCTGGTATTTACTTTTCATGGCTTGCCCAACCGGCACCTCGAAAAAAATCATCCGGAAGAATCTTTTAAAACCTGTAATTGCGAGAATAGCCTTCCCGAATTCGGAAAGCTATGTTACAAAGCAACCTGCTACCAAACCGTTCGTGAATTGGTGAAACGGCTTGATTTACAGCCGGGAAAATATTCAGTCTCATTTCAGTCACGTTTGTCAAATAACTGGATGACTCCTTTTACTGACCAAAATTTGATTAATCTGGCTAAAAGTGGAAATAAGCGGGTTTTGGTTGCTGCTCCTTCGTTTGTTGCCGATTGTTTGGAAACGACAGTTGAGATTGGGTACGAGTACAAGGAAATGTATGCCCATAATGGTGGCGAAGAACTTGTAATGGTCGAGAGCCTGAATGATTCTCCGCAATGGATTGAAGCGCTTTCAACAATATTAAAACCCTATCTGTAAATGGAATTTCAGGCCGTTCACAGGTATTTCATATTCCGTAGATGGCCTTTTGCAATCAATGGCCGGGATTAAGAGTTTGATGGGAATGTTTAAAAAAGAAAGAACAACTGCCGATCCCGACAGTTGTTCCTCATAAAACTATTCGATTTGAATTGATTGATTTGTACCTTATACCAATGTAACCCGATTCACCCTACCTGAACTGAAAAAAATATTCAGCAAAGATGAATATTTACCGGATTATACATACAAACAGTAGTAGGCAACCTGTTCTTCGGCTTTTACTTTAAACCGTACATCTTTAGCCACGACAAAAGTTTCACCTTTCTGAAAGGCTCTCCATTCAGTTTCTCCCGGCAGCATTACCTGAAGTGTCCCGCTTGTAATGGTCATGTGTTCGATGCTTGATGTGCCAAATTCGTATTCGCCTTCCTTCATTACGCCAACAGTAGCTACACCTTCATGATTTTTTAGGGCGATTGATTTCACTGTTCCGCCAAAATACTCGTTTACTTTTAACATGTTTTTCTCTTTAGGGGTTAATCTTCACAGTAGCAAAAATATCAAAAAATTAATAGCCCTTCCGGTTGAAAAGGATATAGCCAATGTTGAACATGGCAAATAAACGGGTTTGATTTTTTTCGTAATAATTTACCGACAAACTGATTGGTCCAATGGCAGACTGATAAACAAAAGCTCCGGTTCCCATAAATTTTATCGACGATAATTTCTCCGGATTATAGACAGCAACGTAATTAGGGGCCTCCATGATTTCGCGAATGGGTACAAAACCATAAGCTTCGGCTCTGAAATGTAGCTGATCGGATAAATTAAATACGGTTTTAATTCCTCCCGCCAGGTATTTGTTGGCATGGAACCGGTTCAGATACATCGTTTTGCTGTGTGGAATTGGAGCGAATGCCGGCGCTGATAAAATGGTTGAAACGTAGTTTGTAAAAGGCTTTTTGTTACTGTAAACACCTTCGGCCATCAACCCGAGCGTAAAACGTTTATTGATTTTGAAATAGCGGTCGTAACTGCTTTTCAGGAGATAGAAATTGTGAGTTATCCTCTTTTCCAAAGGGTTATTTGAGGTCGTTCCCGGATTGTTTTTTTCGGCGCCCGAGATAAAACTGAGAGAAAGGTTAGAAGATATTCCTTCGGTTGGATATTGCTTGTCGTTAAACGAATTTTGAAGAATAGCCACAGTCCCGGTCAGTGCATCAAAATTGGTATGGTCTGGAGTGTCTGAAACTTTGATCGATTCCGTAAGGTAATACTCATCACGGGCATTTGAAACCGATCCTCCAAGAGTTAACTTTCCCCAGGTATTTACCGGAACTCCCATCTCAAACCTAAAGTTGTTTTCGTTCTGAATGATATATGGCGGGCGGACATCTTCAAATACAAATTCGGTGGTTGATGAATAATAGTCCCATCGGTTGAGTGTGAAATATCCCGCCATGTAGAGTGGTAAGGTGGTTGGAAAATCGATTCGCCCCCCTGCCTTTATGGAGCTGTAAAATCGTCCGAAATACATGTTTGTGCTCAGAGTGTAGGATCGTTCTTTAAACAGACGGTAATCGCCGCTCAGGAACCCCTGGTTAATTGGACGGGTAGAAATATTCCCCCCGAATTTGATCTGCATGGGGTTGTTTTTCTTGACAATCAGGTGCAGATCGAAATAACCCGTTTCGGGATTGTAGCGCGAGACAGGCCTTATGGATTTGATTTGCTGATCGGATACCAGCTTAAAATACTCTTTTTTTAGCTCTTGTATATCAAAGGTTTGGGTGTTGTGCTTCAAACTTTGAATGATATATTTGCGTTGTGTGGATTCTTCGACGCCTTCAACCTGTATGTTTTGGAAAAGCATGTGGGGTTTTTTCAGGTTGAACTGATTTCGCCGCATTTGAATTTCGTCAGGTCTGACCCGCCGCGCAACACGGTTCTTGATAGCCGCAAGGTGTTTACTCACCGTTTCGTAACCTGCTTTCTGCGCCAAATCAATCTTCTTAAAATCAAGCAATCCTAAATTGTTGAAAGTGGTTTCCATAAATATACCATCTTCCTCGGGAATACGGTATTCGGTTTTCTGCATAATCATGTTTTCTACTTGAGCCATTACGTTGTCGGGGTCTGGCTTTTCCGGATTATTGGCAACGTTGTGCCCGATGATGATGTCGGGATTGAACATTTCTTTCATATTTTGTACCGGAAAATTATTTACAATTCCCCCGTCGAAAACGAGCAAACCATCAATTTCAATAGGTTTGAAATAGAGCGGAAAAGTCATTGAACCGCGGATTGCTTCGCCCAGATCGCCTTTTCGCAAAACCATTTCACGGTTGTTGTAAACATCGGTGGCAATGCAGAAAAAGGGAATAAAAAGCTTGTTGAAATCGCCTTTGCAAATGGCAGTGGCAGTCGAAAACATTTCCATGAAGGCAAAATCCATTTGTTCTTCAGGGATAATGTTTGTTGGAGGAAGTATTTTCAACTTATCTTCCTTTTTAAGCAAATCAAGTTCGAGCCACGATGGATCTTCTTCCTGTTTCCGGTAATAATATCGGTATTCTTCCTGGATTTTTCCGGTTGACCAAAATTTGAATTGTTCCGATTTGAATAAGGTTTCCATTTCATTAGTCGAGTATCCGGCAGCATACAAACCGGCAATGATAGCACCCATTGAAGTGCCCGAAATATAATCGATCGGGATGCCATTTTCTTCAAGTGCTTTGATGACTGCAATGTGTGCAAGGCCTTTGGCACCTCCTCCGCTTAAAACCAAACCTACTTTTTGCGGAAAACAAAATGGTATGGACAGGTAAAAAAAGAAAATCAGAAAGGTTAATTGTTTCATGGCTACAGGTTTGTATCTGACTTGTTACCTCCAAATTTACTAAATTGTAAAACCATAAACCGCAACGAAACCTTAATTTTTAGTGAAGGATTTTACTTTTGCAGGGGTGGTTTTCCTCTGAAAGAATGCCCGCATAACAGATTTGGCGTTCTTATTCGGTTACCTTATGTTTGAGCGATTGAAAACCTTCGCCCAGAATTTCGTGAGTATCCATTACGGTAATGAATGCATCCGGATCAATCTGGCTGATAAACTCTTCGAGAATAGCTACTTCGCGGCGGCTGACCACCGTGTAAATAATATGCTTGTCGTT
Organism: uncultured Odoribacter sp.; assembly: GCA_964422425.1. GTDB lineage: Bacteria > Bacteroidota > Bacteroidia > Bacteroidales > Prolixibacteraceae > Aquipluma. The sequence goes on along the minus strand of CAYRBM010000046.1, from coordinate 10,852 downwards.
TCCGGTGTACATTCCGGTACCTTTCAGGTAGGTTCCGCCACGTTCAAGGTCAACCAGCAGTTTGTTTTTAATTTCTTCGTGTTTCTCCGAAATGATCAGCAGAGCTTTGTTGTAGTCGCTTCCTTCAAGAACCAAATCGATGGCCCTGCCGGTAATGTATATAACAACCCACGAGTAGAGCGGAATCTGCCAGTCTTTAAAGGCCACCAGACTGAGCAAAACGATGGTTGAATCTACATAAATCATCAGTTGGCCAAGCTGCATCCGGGTGTATTTGGCAATTATCATTGCAATAATGTCTGATCCTCCGGAAGTGGCCCGCGACTTAAAAATCAAACCTAGTCCGAAGCCAACCAACACACCTCCAAACACGCACGAAAGCAGAACATCGGGAACAAGCGGGGCATCGCCGTCCACCCGCATATAGGTAATGGTGTCCATAAAAACCGATGAAAGAACAAATCCCACAACAGTTTTCACCCCAAAACGAGGCCCGAGAATTTTTATACCTGCTATGGTGAGCGGGATATTCAGAATAAGACCAAACAAACCGATGGGGATTCCTTCCGGCCAAAATGAAAACCATCCTGCCGACATGTAGTGAACCACGATAGCTATACCATAAACTCCGCCGGGAACAATGCGGTGGGGTGAAATAAAATATACAAATCCTACAGCCAGAATAAAAGAACCGATAATGATCAGACTGTAATCTTTAAACCATCTGGCGCTGAATAGTTTGTCGTTAGGCAGGAAAGTCATGGTATTGCATTTTTAAATTGTCAGCAAAGAAACGCAGGATATCCTGAATTTCCGGTGATTTTTATCAGAAAGATTATGTGAAAACAGATGTTGAAAAGCCTGAATTTTGATCTTTTTCTCAAGAAAGAGGGAAATTCTCCTTAATTTCAAGAAAAGCGAACTGAATGAAACAGGCCGGAAAGATTTTATCTGAAAAAGATAATTATGGATTCTTTCTCAGCCCTTCGTTCAGGTTAAGAGCGACTGAAATCAGGTTGCTGGATCCGGCCAAATGGTATCGGGCCGATCCGTAATTAAGGTGAAATCGTGAAATACGGAAGCCAAATCCCCAGGAGAAACCAACGGTTGACATTTTTTCGTCAAGGCTTAATTCTTTCCGCACCTGATGGTTGTATCCGGCCCGAATGGTGAAATTAGGAGAGGGGAGAAGCTCGATTCCAAGTACGACATGCCGCATCAGCTTTTGACCAAAATTTTCTTCTTTCAAAACGGTTGTCAAGCCATCCTGCTCTTCTTCCGGTTTCGATAAATCCCACTTTTGCAAGTGTTGCAGGGTTCCGGCCAGACGAATTGGTGCATGCTGTAGTTTTTTTGAAATACCGAACTGAAGGTCGAAGGGAATGGATTCCCGATCGGCGCCATCGTAATACGTCGATATTTGTGATCCTATATTTTTGGCTACCAATGAAGTAACAGTATTTCGGTTTTTACTGAATAAGCTTACTCCAACATCAGCAGCCAGCCCAAACGACTGGTAACTCTCAAAGGTTGAAAGAATGGGTTTCAGATTTATCCCATAAGCCAATCTACCGTATTCGTGAGACCAGATCAGGTTAAGGGCATATTCGGCAGCACTGAAGGTGGCCCCGGTTTTTTGCCCGTTCGGTAGCGCTTCAATAAATTTTCCGTAGTTGATGTAATGAACTCCGGCGGCAAAATTACCGGGCAAAGGAGTTCCGAACGAATAGGAGGCATAGCCGTAATTCACTCCGGCAAAATAGTCAACGTAATTGACCACCAGCATATTTTTCATGTCGGACCTGAGGAGCGATGGATTATTATACGACACATTCAGGTCAGTTGAATCGTTTAATGCAACCTGATTGCCCCCAAGAGCTGCCATTCGCGCCGAATTGGTCAGATTCAGAAACTCATAGGTCGATTCGCCTCCAATCTGGCTAAGCGAAGCAAGAGAAAAACCGACAGAAAATATAACCAGGAAGATTAGTTTGCGCATAGCAGGATGAATTCAGCTTTTTAACCGAACGTGATTTTGCAGGTTTTAGTATTCCTATGGAGTAATCAGATCTTCCAGTTTGTCAGGTTTAGGAATATCGTTGAAATGATACTTCCCTATTATCGTTCCCTTTTTCAGTATAATGAGGCCGGGATTCGAACGGACAATAGTTTTTAAGGTTATTTGATCGGTGTTGAAAAAGTCAAAATTAGCACCTGTTTCGCTCTTGAATGCCTCAAAGCTGTCGGGCGAGGATGATGTTAAAGCAATGAAATTATGTCCTTTCGATTTTGCTGCATTGGCCAAGTCAGCAATACTTTTCATCCCTTCCTTATTGCTTTTCTGAAGATCGGAGGCAAGAGCAATAAATGTATATTTTTCGTCGTAAAGGAAAAAATCTTTGATGTCTTCACCTTCCGGAGTTTCAATCCTGAAATCGTGAATAGGTGGTACGAAACCTTTCTGAACGAGAATGGGATCTTCCATTTTTACAAATTGCCAGTTCAGCGTATCCTGCCAGGGATAATCAGCTTCTGTGAATTTCTTTTCTTCGCCGGTTTTCAGATTTTTGTAAATGAAGTTGTTTTCATAAACATCCTTTGGCGCTCCTTCCGGAATTTTCATTGCCTCCGGAATATTCACCCCAACTTTATAAGGGCTGAAATCAATTATTGGCAGGTGATTATACGAATAGCCGACCAGGTAAAAATACACGGTCATCGTCATAACGGTCATTGCAATTGACAAAACCGGACCATTTTTGCTCCTGAAATTTTTCCGCTGTATAAATACATAAATGGCCAGGGCGATCAGCACGATATTCTTGTAAAACGTTTGCCAGTTGGTAATAACCAGAGCATCGCCAAAGCAGCCGCAGTCCGAAACCGGATTGGTCAGGGCAATAACAAAGGTCAGTCCGGTAAAGAATGCCATAAAGGCCAGCATGAACCAACTGGTTATGCGGATATAGAAATTAAACAGGAATGCAACTCCAAGGAAAAACTCAGCCGCCGACAGAAGAACACCCAGCGCAAAAGCCAGTGCAGTCAGCCAGGGCATGTTAAAAGCATTGAAATAATCAGTGAATTTATAGGCTGAACCCCAAGGGTCAATACCCTTTACGAATCCCGAAAACACAAAAGTTAATCCAAGTAAAATGCGTGCGATATGCTTAAACATAGACGTAAATTTTAGAATTCAATCTTAATTAACGCAAAAACAGCATAATTGATCATGTCGAGATAATTTGCTTCAATTCCTTCCGAAATAATAGTTTGTCCAAGATTATCTTCAATCTGCTTGGTTCGCTTTAGTTTCATCAGGATTAAATCGGTGTATGAACTCATGCGCATGTTCCGCCAGGCTTCGTCGTAATCATGATTTTTAGCCATCATCAGATCTTTGGCTTCGCGAAAATGAGACAGGTATAACTCGAGTGTTTCTTCATGGCTCAGGTCATCATTTTCCGAAGTTCCTTTTTCCAGCTGAATTAAGGCCATGATGCAATAGTTCACAATCCCAATGTATTCGGACCGCACTCCTTCGTCAATTTTGCTTACCCCTTTTTGCTCAATACTTCGTATGCGCTGCGCTTTAATATAGATTTGATCAGTCATTGAGCTTGGTCTCAAAATGCGCCAGGCGATGCCATAATCTTTCATTTTTTTAGTGAAAATATCCTGGCAAATGACAATGACATGATCGTATTGCTGGCTTGTTTTATCCATGATTATCGTAATTTTTAGAGGCATAAAAGTATTAAATTTAAGTGTACTTTGATTACTTTTTATTTTACTTTTGTGAAACACGTTTATAGGGACAACTAATCTTTATTGTATGTTAATCACCACAACTGCCACTAAATTCCTGAAGCGAAAGAACACCATTAATCTGAACGGACGGCTGATTGATCTGGCCAAACCCATTGTTATGGGCATTCTGAATGTGACTCCGGATTCGTTTTTCGACGGGGGAAAATACAAGACGGAGAAGAAAGTTGTCAGCAGGGCTGAAGAGATTTTGGAGCAAGGCGGAACCATTATTGATATTGGCGCGGTAACAACCAAGCCTGGATCAGACGGTTTGTCAACCAAAGATGAAATTGATCGGTTGCTCCCGGCTGTGAAAGCAGTTCGAAAAGCTTTTCCGAATGCTTTTATCTCGATCGACACCTATCGCTCGTGGGTTGCCTTAAAGGTGATTGAGGAGTGCGGCCCCTGCATTATTAACGATGTAACTGGCGGTAATTTCGACGTTCACATGTTTGATACTGTTGGCAAACTTGGAGTTCCATATATACTGATGCACATGTTGGGAACACCTCTTCACATGCAGGAGAATCCGGAATACGATGACATTATCCGCGATATTTCCCTGTTTTTTACCGATCGGGTCAAGAAACTGACCAAGGCTGGAGTAAAAGATGTTATTATCGATCCTGGGTTTGGATTCGGAAAAACGCTTGAACACAATTATGAATTACTGAACCGGCTCGATTCGTTTAAAGTGTTTCAATTACCTGTTTTAGCAGGAATGTCGCGTAAATCAATGATTTTTAAGTTGCTGGGGTCAACTCCGGAAGAAGCACTTAATGGCACTTCGGTTACAAATACCCTGGCATTAATGGGCGGAGCAGATATTTTGCGTGTGCACGATGTTCGCGAAGCCAGCGAAGCTATCCGTATTTTTAACATGCTTCGTTCAACCAGCGAGTAAATTATCTTTTTGTAATTGTTTGGAAAGGCGAATGTTTCTATGAACTTGTTTATAACCATACGGGTACTTGATGTGATTGACATACTGCTGGTAGCTTTGTTGCTCTATCAGATGTACCGTATCATTAAAGGAACAATTGCCTTCAGCATTTTTATTGGTTTTTTCCTTGTTTATGTATGCTGGCTGGTGGTTAAAGCCATGAACATGGAATTGCTTGGCACCCTGATGGGGCAGTTTATCGGAGTAGGGGTTCTGGCATTAATCGTTGTTTTTCAGCAGGAGATTCGTCGTTTTTTAATGTTAATCGGCACCAATTATCAGCTGAGCCGAAGCTTTGGTTTCGAAAAACTTTTTGCTACCGAGAAAATGAAACCAACGACCAACCTGCACATCAAGGAAATTATTCGTGCCTGCGATAATCTGGCCCGTTCAAAAACAGGGGCGTTAATTATTATTCCTTACAGGTCGGAACTGAAAGATATTGTTCGTTCGGGTGAAAAGATTAACGCACGGATATCTTCGGCACTCATTGAAACTATCTTTTTTAAAAATACACCTTTGCACGATGGAGCTCTGGTTGTTATAGGTAACCGAATTGCAGCCGCCCGTTGTATTCTTCCCATAACCGACCGTCATGACATTGATCCCAATCTTGGACTTAGGCATCGCGCTGCTATTGGTGTTTCAGAGGTGAGTGATGCTATGGCTATTGTCGTTTCCGAAGAAAAAGGAACAATATCGCTGGCTCATCATGGCGAACTTATTCACAAGATTTCTACGGTTCAGTTGACCACTGAACTTGAAAAGGTAATTGTTGAAGAAGCCTGAGCCCTTTTTATCCTACCTTTGCCCGTGCATTTTCAAATTGAATGGGATGGAAAACCGTATTTGTAAACTCTTCGGAATCAAATATCCGATTATATCTGGTGGAATGGTCTGGTGTAGTGGCTGGAGGCTTGCTTCGGCTGTGAGCAATCATGGTGGACTTGGCCTGATTGGCGCCGGATCAATGCATCCCGAAACTCTGCGCGAACATATTCAAAAAACAAAGCAGGCAACCAATAACCCTTATGGGGTAAATATCCCGCTCTTTTATCTCGAGTTGGATACGATCATGAACATTATCGCTGAGGAAAAGGTTCCTGTGGTGTTTACCTCGGCCGGAAGTCCAAAAAAATATACAGCTTGGTTAAAAGAACGCGGTATTGTGGTGGCTCATGTGATTGCCAGTTCGGCTTTTGCCCTGAAATGCGAAGAAGCCGGGGTTGACGCCATTGTTGCCGAAGGTTTTGAAGCCGGAGGGCATAACGGCAAAGAAGAAACCACCACGCTGACCTTGATCCCGGCTGTTCGTCGGGTAACCTCGTTGCCGTTGATGGCCGCCGGTGGAATTGGTACCGGCGAAGCTATTTTGGCTGCAATGGCGCTTGGTGCCGATGGCGTTCAAATCGGATCGCGTTTTGCTATTTCCGAAGAATCGTCGGCCCATCCTGATTTTAAAAAGCTGGTCGTTGGATTGACTGAAGGAGATACCAAGTTGGCTTTGAAAAAAATAGGCGCTGTCCGGTTGATTAAAAACGATTTTTTTCAGACCATCCATAAAATGGAACAGGAAGGCGCTGATGCCGAAAGTTTGAAAACCATACTGGGCAGAGGTAGGGCTAAAAAAGGCATGTTTGAAGGCGATTTGGCAGAAGGTGAATTGGAGATTGGGCAGGTGGCCTCCATCATTAATGAAATTCTTCCCGTTGAAACGATAATGAAAAATCTGATTACAGAATACCACGCTGCCAAACAACGAATGAGTAGCGAACAGTTTGAATTTTAATTAACAATGTTGCGTGTTGCGAGATACGAGTTGCGAGTTAAAAAGCAACCCGTAACCCGTAACCCACAACCCGTAACCTGAATATGATACATTTTGAACGTACTAAACTGGCCAATGGCCTCATGGTGATTGTCCATCAGGATAAAACCACGCCAATGGTGGCCCTGGATGTGTGCTACAACGTAGGTTCGCGCGACGAACAACTCGATCATACCGGATTTGCCCACCTGTTCGAACACCTCATGTTTGGCGGGTCGAAGCATATCCCCAATTACGACGAACCACTTCAAAAAGCTGGTGGCGATAACAATGCTTTTACCTCGAACGATTTGACGAATTACTACCTCACTTTACCGAAGAATAACCTCGAAACCGGGTTTTGGCTTGAGTCAGACCGTATGCTCGAACTGGCTTTCTCGAAGCAGAGCCTGGAGGTGCAAAGGAACGTGGTAATTGAAGAATTTAAGCAACGGTATTTAAATCAACCTTATGGTGACGTTTGGCCTTTGCTTCGCGAGCTGGCATATCGGGTTCACCCATACCGCTGGCCAACCATCGGACGGGAAATTAGTCACATCGAGAAAGCTACCATGCAGCAGGTCAAAGATTTTTTCTTTACCCATTATGCACCTGACAATGCTGTGCTGGTGGTTACCGGAGATGTGGAATTTGATCAGATTGTGAAACTGGCAGAGCGCTGGTTCGGATCCATTCCCTGCCGAAACGTAAAGCCCCGTAATTTACCGGCAGAGCCCGAGCAAACCGAGTTACGTGAATTGACCGTGGAGCGCGATGTCCCGAACGATGCAATTTACCTGGCTTACCACATGGTTGACCGCCTCGACCCACGATATTACACTACCGATCTGATTTCGGATGTACTTTCGAACGGAAATTCATCCCGGATGTACCAGAATCTGGTTCAGAAAGAAAAACTGTTTACCGAGCTTGATGCTTACCTATCGGGTGATTATGAGCCTGGATTGTTTATCGTTTCGGGTAAACCAAGCGACGGAATTTCTCTGGAAGTTGCACGGCAGGCTATCGAAAATGAGCTTAACCGCATGAAGCAGGAACTGGTTCCGGAGTATGAGCTGGAAAAAGTGAAGAACAAAATGGAAGCCAACATTGTATATGGCGAGATGAATTACCTGACCAAAGCCATGAACCTGGCAACCAACGAAATTTTGCAGGATGCTAACCTGATTAATACCCAGGTTGACGGATACCGGGCTGTTACTCCCGCCAGTATCCGCGAAGTATCAAAACAACTGTTCCGTAACGAGAATTGTTCCGTACTCAATTACATTACCAAAAAGTAAGCCCATGCTCAATCGCACCATTCAACCCGCTGTTAATCCCATCGAACATATTGACTTTGTGAAGGGCGAAAAGCGGCTGCTTTCAAACCAAATACCTGTTTATTTTGTGAATGCAGGTTCGCAGGATGTTGTAAAAATCGATTTTATTTTCGATGCAGGAACCTGGTTTCAGCAGGCTAATTTCATTTCGAGTACCTGCAACTCGATGCTGGAAGAGGGTAGCCTGAAATATTCGGCTGCTGAAATTGCTGAAAAATTTGATTTTTACGGAGCCTACCTGCAATTGGTGGCCGATCAGAATTACGGGTTTGTAAGCGTCATTAGCCTTGGCAAACATTTACCCCACATTCTTGAGGTAACAGGGGATATAATTAAAAATTCCGTTTTTCCGGAACATGAACTGGAAGTACTAATTGGCAAAAACAAGCAGAAATTTCTGCTCGAAAACGAAAAGGTACGAACCATTTGTCAGAAGAAATTTACCCAGGTTTTGTTTGGCAACGAGCACCCGTATGCCATTACCAACAAGCTGGAGGACCACGATAAGTTAACCCGTGAGATGCTGCTCGGGTTTTACCGGAAATACTATCACCCCGGAAATTGTCGGATTATTGTTGCCGGGATGGTTAATGAGGAAGTGATTAGTTTGCTCGAAGAGCATTTTGGAGGAAACGACTGGCAACATCAGGAATCTGTCATTTCTTCATTTTCGCCGAAACCTGCGGTTAAAAAATATCATCACGTTGAAAAAGCGAACGGACTGCAATCGGCCATTCGTGTTGGTAAGTTTTGGGTGTCCAAAACACATCCAGACTACCACGCCCTTTCGGTTTTGGTGACCATTTTAGGAGGATATTTCGGGTCGCGGCTCATGACCAATATTCGCGAGGAAAAGGGTTATACCTACGGAATCGGTAGTTTTGTGCTTAACCTGAAACATGCCAGTTACCTGGTTGTTTCAACCGAAGTGGGTAACGAATACATTGAGCCAACCCTAAAGGAAATCAAGGCAGAGATGATTCGTTTGCAAACCGAACTCATTACCGACAATGAACTTGAAACCGTGAAAAGTTATTTGCTTGGTGAGTTTTTGCGCGATTTCGACGGCCCGTTTGCCTTGGCCGGAACTTTTAAGGCCATCAATGATTTTAATCTGGATTATTCGTTTTACGATCAGTATCTGAATGTTTTACGAACTATAACCTCCGGAGAATTATTGAAATTGGCGCAGCAATACCTGAATCCTGACGATTTTTATACCGTTGTTGCCGGAAGTAAAAGCTAACGGGCTGCATATTTTAATAGATCGAAAGGGGCTGTTTCTTCGAGGAAGCAGCCCTTTTAAGTTTTTTCGACACTTACCCGCAGTTATCTGTTGTTGACTGATTTTTCAACGTGCAACGCAACCACTTTACTGAATATCCCATCAATTAAAGCAAAAAGAACTGCCCTCCACAGACAGTTCTTTGAGAAAACCGGAATAGTCCGGATTTAATTATTAACATTTCAAAAGTATTAAAAATGGAAAGATTCAGAAAATTGTTTGCAGGTATTCTTGGCCTGTCGATGGGTGTTTTTACATTGGTTTCGTGCAACGACGACAGTCCTGTCCCGCTGAAAGCAGTGGTCGATGTTATGATTCAGGACATTAAAACCGATGCTGGTGTAAAATACGGCGTGGTTATTTATGCCACATCAAATTATGAGTTGAAATCGGCTACCATTACAGCTCCAGGCACAGGCGGAAAGGTTTACCAGCTTACTGCTTCGGCCGATAAACGGCAGTTTGTGTATGTTCCGCAGGCCGCTGATTATACAACCGAATTACCAGTGAAAGGTGATTATTCGTTCGAAATAGTCTCAACTGATAATGAAAAATTAACCGGAAAAGATGTTTTGGGAGAAGAAAAACTAGCCGCAATTTCAATCAAGACGGCGGCCATGACTAATCATTTATTAAAGACGACCTGGGATAAAGTGACCAATGCCGAGTCGTATGTGGTCAAATTGTATTCGGCCAACAAGTCGGAAGTGCTGTTCTCGAGTACTTTGCTTGGAGAGAACATCAATCAGTTTGAGTTTGGCGCCAACACACAGGGGTGGGTGAGTGGTAAATCGCCTGTAGCCAATACCGACTATGTGGTTGAACTATTGGGGATACGCTTTGAAACAGGCACACTTTTCGATGCCGGGAACAATGTCCAGTTCATTACACTCGACTCAAAAACAATTAAATGGGAATAGTTTGCTGAGGGGAGCATTTTTATTTTCAGGCCCGGTCAGTTTCGACCGGGTTTTTTTGTGCCCGATCGACTGATCAAAAAATGGAAATAAAGATTGGATAAAAATATGGTTAACTTATAAAACCTCTTTATCTTTAGAAACATAAATCTGTTGTAGAATTTGGATCGGTTAAAGCCAATTTTGCCTGAAAACCTAAACCATAAAATCGACTTTGAACTATGAAGTTTTTTCAAAACTCGGTACTCCATAAACACCAGCAAGCACAGGATCAGGAATCCATCCGGTCAGCCTGGCAGAAGTTCACTTCTTATTTTCACAACCCCGAAATACAGCAGAACATTCGCGAAGCCAAAGAAGAACAGTTTCAGGAAGGCTTTTTGCGCGAATTGTTTGTTGGTGTGCTGGGTTATGTGCTCAATCCTTCGCCCAATTATAACCTGACCACCGAACTGAAAAACGAAAAAGGTGCAAAGAAAGCCGACGGCGCTATCTATGCAAGGGGGCTTGCCCCCTTGTCAACAAGGGAGCAAGCTCCCTTGTTGGCTGTGATCGAGCTGAAAGGCACCGATACCAAAGACCTCGATAAAATAAATGTTCAGGCGTTTAATTACAAAAACAACCATCCGGGTTGTATTTATGTAATTACTTCAAACTTTGAAAAACTTCGTTTTTTCATTCATCATTCGGTTGATTACCTCGAATTTAATTTGTTTACGCTGACCGAAGCCGGGTTTAACCTGCTGT
>CAYRBM010000045.1:0-35588 GCA_964422425.1 uncultured Odoribacter sp. | reverse complement strand
GGGAACTTTCGTGGGCCACGACCACATTAACGATTACATCGGAGTTTATTGCGGCATCGCCCTGGCATATGGCCGTGTGACCAAAAAAATGAAAAGTGCCGACGATCCGATTTACGGCGGACGAGTGATTGTGCTGACAAACGGCAAGCGCGAATTTGATACCTGGATCAGGGAATATGACGGAAAGAAAGTTCTGGAATGTTCTTATCCGGAGTCGTTTAAAACTGCTCAATAAGATTTTAACCAACTAATCCTAACCATATGAAAACAACTTTAATCATATTATTTCAGAGTATCTTTTTTTGTTCGGTGTTTGCCCAAAATGCAACGCATCTTTGGAAACCTCAGGCAGACGAGGTTTATCTTCAGGAAGTTTCGGAAAAAATACCGACGCAGCAAGCGGTTGAATCGGTCGCTCTTGCCGGAACCAGATGCTTTGCGGTAATTGAAGGGAAGATTCAGGTTCTGCAAAACAACATTTTTGTTGCAGTACCCGGTTCGCCCGAAAAAGTATTCCGGCTGATTTCGCTTTCCGGCAGCATCTGGGCACTTTCTGCCAATGGCATTTTCAGGTTCGAAAATTCAGTATGGAAAAAAGCCGGCGACCATGTTTTTGTTGACATGTGTCTCCACAACGAGAAAGTGCATGCAGCAACACAAGATGAAATTTTCAGGCTCGACGGCAACCGTTTTGTCTCCATAAAGCCCGAAGACGGCTATTATTCGAGCGATATCACCATGCTTATGGAAGACGGATCGCAAATTCACGATACGCCGGTTGAGCTGGGGCCAATCAACAGGATTGAATCTTACAGCGGAACACTTTACGTCCTTCGGCCCGATAAACTGATTCTGTTTGATGGCAAAATTGTGAACGAAGACTTTATCGACTGGGGAATTCTGCCCTCAAAAAACACCCGCGATTTGCTGAGTTTGGGAAGTCGACTGCTGATCAGTTCGCAAAAAGGGCTTGGTGTTTTGCGTGGCGCTGCACTGACGATTGTCAAAGGTTCCGACGGACTGCCGGTTGAAAATACCTATTGCCTCGAAAAAGGCTTCGATAACGATGTTTGGATTGGAACCGATCGTGGAGCCATTCGGATGACCGACAACGACTGGCATTATTTTGCAGCTGATCATTGGTTGCCCGGCAACAAGGTAAATGGCATTGCTGTGGGCGACAAGGTTGTTTATGTGGCGACAGACAAAGGACTTGGCGTTATTCGTTACGAGCCGTTTACTCTTCAGAAAAAGGCCGCCTACTTTGAAAGGCATTTGGATGAATGGGGTCACAAGCGACTGGGGTTTATACACACGCTGTATCAAAAAAACGGAGAATGGGTGCGAGAAGTGAGCGATAACGACGGCGGGCACACCGCTACCTACCTGGCTGCCATGTGTTATAAATATGCGGCAACAGGCGATCTAACTGCAAAAGCCGAGGCCATCGAATCATTTAAAGCCATGCTTTGGTTACAAAAGGTTACTGGTACCGAAGGTTTCATTGCACGTTCGATTTGGTCAACCACCGGCGACAAAGACGAACGAGGGAAGCAGGGTTCGGGAGGATTGCCGGCTAAGTGGTATCCAACATCGGATGGGAAATGGTTCTGGAAAGGCGATACATCGAGCGATGAAGTTACCGCCCATTTTTATTCAGTTTCGCTTTTTTACGATTTGGTAGCCGAAGGAAAAGACAAAGAAATGGCGAAAGACCACCTGCGACGGATGGCCAGTTATATTCTGAAATGCGATTGGACCATGCACGATATGAATGGCCAGCCAACCCGCTGGGCACGATGGAATCCGGAGTATTTGCTGCGTCCCTACGGATATAACGACCGCGGCGTAAACGGCCTGGAAATATTGTCATTTATGCAGTCGGCCTATTCCATTACCGGAGAAAATCAGTTTGCCGATGGACTGAAAAAGCTTATTGGGTGGGGTTATCATACCAATACCATTCGCCAGAAAAACACATTTCCGCCTGCAACGCTTGCCCCGTGGGACGATAACCTGGCTTTCGAGAGTTACAATACACTGCTTCGTTACGAGAAGGACCCGGCCATGCGGTCGGTTTATCTACGCAGTCTGGAGCGCACCTGGGAAGTGAAGCGAATGGAACACTTGCCCTGGTATAATTTTTCGTACGGTGCAATCACCGGTAACGACTGCGAAGCCGAACAGGCGGTAAAATACATGCGCGAATCATTGCTCGATTGTGTTTTGAGTAACTACCGCAATTCGGAGCGCGACGATATTTTTGTTGCCGACGGGTATGTTTCGTACGAAGGGGCACGCACCAGCTTGTCTCCCCGCGAAACCTGCGTGGCGCGTGGAAGTGGCAACGCAACAGTTTTGGATGGTGGTTCCGGCGGCCGGGTGGTCATGGAGCCAACCAGCTTTTTGCGCGATTATTGGATGGCCCGCTATCACGGATTGATTTTACCTCCGGAAGCCACCAATCCAGGGTTGATTTCGGTGGAAAAACCAGTTTCAGGAAAAACCGGAGCAAAACCGTATGACGGTCCGGCACGACCTGTTTTGTACTAGATTTTTAGCAATTTTACACCAACTGATCATCAAAAATTCTTCATTATGAAGTCAGTATCACTTCGATTAATCACTTTGATTTTAGCCTTTAATGCTGCTATTCCTTTTGGATTTTCGCAAACCGAAGGTCCTGCCAGGTATGTGAATCCGTTCCTTGGTACCGACTTTTTCGGGCATACGTTTCCCGGAGCGTCGTTGCCCTATGCCATGGTACATTTGAGTCCCGATGTGTATACCCAGGGCTGGACCTATTGCGCCGGTTATATTTATTCCGAAAGCTCGATTATGGGTTTCAGTCACACGCACTGGAGCGGCGTTGGAATGGTCAATGGGGGAGAAGTGCTGCTGATGCCAACCACTGGCCTGAAATTACAAACCACTCCCGGTTCGCTCGAAAACCCTGACGAAGGTTACCGTTCGCGGTTCGATCATTCCAGTGAAACGGCCTCTCCGGGCTATTATTCAGTTTTCCTGAAGGATGAAAATGTGAAAGTGGAACTCACGGCCACCCGCAGGGCAGGTTTTCACCGCTATACTTTTCCACAGAGCAACCATTCCCGGATTATCCTCGATTTGGGGCATCAGATCGGGAGCAATAATTCTCCTGAATTATCAGAATTGAACATCAGGAACAACAACCGGATTGAAGGGGTTAAATGCGCCGGATTGGGCAAAGTTTATTTTGTGGCCGAATTCAGCAAACCATTCAAGTATTACGGAACATTCGACAATGACTTAAAAACTCCGGAATCGGGAGGTAGCTTATGGCCTTATAAAAACGGAGAAACCGGCAAAAATATCGGTGCTTTTGTTTCTTTTAATACGATGGATGAAGAGCGGATTTTGGTTAAAGTGGGCATTTCGTACACCAGTATTGAAGGTGCCCGAAAGAACTTGCAGGCCGAAATTCCGAACTGGGATTTTGATGGCATTCGCAACAAAGCAACCGAAATCTGGAATAAAGAATTGTCGCGGGTCAAAATTGACGGGGCAACCGACGATCAAAAGGAAATTTTCTATAGCGCCATGTACCATTCGCTGCTGGCTCAGTACATTTCGCAGGATGTGGATGGCATGTACATGGGTTCGGATAAAAAGGTGCACGAAGCAAAAGGGTTTGATTTTTATGGCTCGTTTTCGTGTTGGGACACCTATCGTTCGCAGCATCCGCTGTTGACAATCATCGGCGCCGGGCATGTGAATGATTTTTTGCGCTCGATTGAAGCTAAAATACGCGATTTCGGCTGGTTGCCGGCTCAGCATTTCCTGAATGTTTATGGAGAGTCGATGGTTGGCGATCACCTGATTCCGGTAATTGTTGATGCTTACATGAAAGGCTACCGCGATTTCGATGTCAAATTTGTTTATGAAGCCATGCGCAAAAAAGCGCTCGAAGAACCCAAGCCTCCGGTTCCACATTCTGCCGGGCGCTCGGGCCTGAAATATTACCTCGAACTGGGCTATACGCCGGTTGACAAGGTGACCGAATCGGTTCCGAATACACTTGAGTTAGCCTACGACGATTGGTGCATCGCCCAATTAGCGAAAGAACTCGGCAAAAAAGATGATTATCAGCTGTTCATGAAACGTGCGGGTAATTATAAAAATCTGTGGGACGCCCAAACTCAGTTCATGCGTCCGAAAAAGGCAGATGGATCGTGGCTCGAAGCGTTGAACGGTCGCGAACAGGAAATCGTGAAAGAAGGTGAACATGCGTATTACAAATATTTTGATCCGCTTTTGGTGGGCAAACGTCCGAACCGTCACTATACCGAATCAAACGCCTGGCAATACATCTGGTCGGTTCAGCACGATGTCAAAGGTCTGATTAATCTCTTCGGAAATGAAAAGGCATTTGTTGGCAAACTCGACACTTTTTTTGAAATGTCGCCGAATATTACCCCACCAAAATATGTTGGAGTGGTCGGTACAATCGGCCAGTATGTGCATGGAAATCAGCCATCGCACCATGTGGCATATCTTTATAACTATGCCGGCGAACCCTGGAAAACACAACTGAGGGCGCGGCAGGTTACCGAAGAACTTTACCGGAGCGGACCCGGCGGACTTTGCGGAAATGAAGATATGGGCTCGCTTTCGTCGTGGTATGTATTGAGTGCAATGGGCATTTACCCGGTTACTCCGGGCAATCCGGTTTATGCAATCGGAAGCCCATTGTTTGGCTTGGTACAAATTGACTTGGGTAATGGCAAAAGCTTTACGATTGAAGCGAAAAACAATTCATCTGCCAACAGATACATTCAATCGGCCATTTTGAATGGCAAACCGATTAGCCGAACCTGGATTTCGCATCAGGAGATTGCCGGTGGCGGAACACTCGTTTTTGAGATGGGACCGGAGCCCAATAAAAAATGGGGTACGAAGCCTGACGATGCGCCTCCTTCGATGAGTAAACCAAACTAATCAATCTAAACCAGCAAAATCAACCATGAAATCAACTGTTCTTAATCCTTCGTGGCGAAAAAGTACCATTTTTCTGGTCGCACTGTCGCTTTCCATTGGCTGGGGTATCCGGGGTAATTTTGGCCATGAATATGGAGCCGCTTTCGCCGGATGTTTGGCTGCAATTACCGTCGCACTTTTGTCGGGCCGCGAAGACTGGCGCGACCGCGTAGCCTACTTTGCTTTTTTTGGCGCTATCGGCTGGGGTTTTGGAGCCTCCCAGTCTTATATGCAGGTTCTTTCGTACACCGAAAGTGGCCATACCATTTCGCAGTGGTACGGCTATCTGGCAACATTTTTTATTGGCTTTTTATGGGCCGGAATGGGCGGAGCAGGTACGGCCTTTGCCGGAGTGGCAAGCGAAGAACGATTGGTCAAAATCTTTAAACCGATGCTTTTTCTGTATGGATCGTGGCTGCTGCTCGATGCGATCGAAGATCCCGTAGCCCAATGGCTTCAGGAAGGAGTTGTATTCGATGGAACCTGGTCGCGCCATAAAAATCCATTGTACTGGTTTGATGCCGATTATTTGCCTGCGGCCTTTGCACTTTTGGGAGTTGGAATTTACGATTTGGTTGAGCGAAAAGGCGACCGGACCCGATGGTATCTCCCTGCTTTTATGGCGGCAGGAAGTTTTTCAGGTTGGGGAATTCAGGCTTTGCTACGCGCCGGTGGACTGGAAACAAAACTGGCTTCGGCTTTCACTTATTTACAGGGCGATCTTGCTTATCTGGATTCGGCAACAGGGCAGCCGGCCTACGACGCATCGAACCTGCTGAATAACTGGCCGCAATGGTTTGGCGATTATTCGCAGCATGTGGGTTGGTTTATGGGCTTGGTTTTGGGAATCACGCTCTATTTTATCTTATTCGGAAAACTGCGGAATGGCGCTTCGTTATTCGCTTATATGGGCGGTGGCTGGCTCATTTCATTCCTGATATTTCCCGTCTTGGGAAGTTTGTTTTTTGCCCAATACGGCGGTTTAAGAATGACCCCTCCTCGGTCGGACGACTGGGCCGGAATTACAGGCGTTTTCATTGGAACAAGCATCTGGATGTGGCGCAACAATCTGCGCCCGGTTGCAGTGGCTGCGCTGATTAGTGGAACCATTGGCGGACTGGGTTTCGCCGGTATGCAATGGGTGAAACAACTGATGATGTCTTTTGGAAATCCCCGAATTTTGGAAGCCAAAGGAATTTTGCCCGGAACTGAGGAATTTAATGCCATCACCACCACCTGGTCAAGATGGCAGGGCCAAAACTGGCATAGTTTTCTGGAACAGAGCTACGGATTTGTCAATGGTATTGCCATTGCTGTGGCCCTGGGTTTTCTGGCTTCCAGAATCCGGATTCACGAAAAAAGTACTTCTCCTGAAATTCAAAACGGAAGGTGGACTCGGGCGTTTGCTGCACTGACGATGTTGTTGGGGCTGACGTATTTTAACGTGGTGAAAAACGTTGAAGAGTGGGGGAGTCAACTCAATCCGGCGGTGTGGAAAACTTCAATTCCCAATCCGTCAGGAACTCCGGAAATTGTTCCGGCGCAATGGGACTTGCCTTATTGGGGGCGATTGCCCGGAGTTGACTTTCTGAGTATGACTCCCAACGGATGGTTCAATCTGACCTGGGCATTGCTGGTTGCCGGTTGTGTTTTAATCGTTGTCAGGCATTACAAATCTCCGATTCCGATTATTCCCAAAAGCTCGTTGGCCAAAGGACAACTCATTTTTTTGATTATACTTTGGATTATGGTAGTTGCCAATCTCGAACGGGCTTTGGTTGGCTGGCACCCAAGCCGTATGCTGACTGAATGGGTAATTTTTGTCAATGCGATTATATCCACCGTTTTAGTGCTTTTGTTGCCTCGCGAACAGGAAAGCATGCAGATTGTTCCGGAACCCGATTTTAAGCCATTTTACAAACGGATGTGGATCAAAGCTGCTGCCGCAATGGTTGTTTCAAGCGTTTTGTTTTTAGGCACCAACAGGTTGATCTACCAATATCCGGAATATAGCAAGCTGAACCATAAACAATATCACACCCGGTTTGGGCCCGATGCCAGCTGGCGAACCAAACCGAATTTGAAGAACGCCGAGCACAAATAAAAAATAGCCCTTTCATGCAACTGAAAGGGCTATTCTTTTGGACTGATCGAATCGCTATTTCTTTCCGGCGTTAAATCGGCTCATGATTTCTTTCCAATCGGTAATGACGATGTTGTTGTCTTTAAAAAACTGAATGACCACCGGATCGGAAAACAACCGGGCTTCCCAAACCCGCTGCTGCCACGAGCCGGTAATGGTTTTCAGATTTTCAGTCTCCACCGATGGGTGGAAAATGATTTCGGTGAGCGCATTGGGCAGCGATTTCAGTAATTCAAGAAGATTGCTTCTCTTTTCTTCGTAGGTTTTCCCATTGGGTACACTGGTGAAAAAATCGAGCTTGGGCAACGAATACGAATTCAATAATTCGACAACACCATCGGTAATCGGGTATCCCTGCGACCGGAATAAATCGGCCACTTTTTTGTTCGACAAATCGATGGCATTGGCCGGAATGCGATATTCCTGAGCCACTTTCAGGAAAACTTTCACATACTCGGGCGAACCATACAAGGTTCCCATGTGCGTATCCATGTGCGAAGGACGCAAACCAAGCGCAATCATTTGGTCAATCTGTGCGCGGATTTCAGTTTCCACTTCTTTGGCAGAGGCATGCTCAACCACCTGAGGTACTTCGTGCCAGAATTTTCCGTCGGGATCAACCAGTCCCGGGACTTTCGATGCCTTGGTAACCGGGCCCCAGCGGTAGGTTTTCCATTCGCTGGTTAAAGTTAAATGTGCACCAACATCTTTTTTGGGGTTCTTTTTGGCCCATTCTACAAAAGCTTTAGCCGAAGGGCAGGGCATCATGATGGCTCCTGAATTGACAAAGCCGTTTTGCATGTAAAACTCGCCCGATTGATTGGCTTCGTCGCACATTCCCAAATCGTCCATGTGGAACAGAATGATCTTTTGATCTTTGCTAAAACCCAGTTTTTCAGCATTCGTTTTGGTGGCTATTTTTTCGGGATCGATAACGACATGTTTGATCGATTTTTTCCCTTCGCCCAGCGAGTAGGAATACGAAATATTCAACAGTCCATCCGGAGTTTGAATCAGGCAGGGATACGAAAAACTACCTTTTTTGTCGGGCATGTATTCAATCAGTTCTTTCCAGCGCCAGCTTGCCCCTTCGTCGTCGGAAAGATAAAGCGACAACTGGTAACGGCCATCGTTAATATCGTTGCCGAAAAACGCCCATTTGCCGTCTTTCAAAACGCAGATTTCAACGCTGGCTTCATTCGGGATATCGGTCTTTTTCGAGGCGCTCCAGGTTTCGCCGTTATCGGTTGAAATACTCGTGTGTACGCGGGCCGGTGCATCGCCGCTGTCGCGCATGTATGCAACAATATTTCCATTTTTCTTTACTGCAAGTGCAGGTTGAATCGGTCCGCGGCCAATGATTGGCAGGCTCGGTCTCCACGTTGTTCCGTCGTCGTCGGAAATGGCGACCATCGAAAAATTAAATCCATCGGAATAAAGCGGCAACAGAATTCTTCCGTTTTCGAGCGTGATGGGATGAATGCGGGTCATCCATCCCAAACTTCTTTTGAGCAGGTCTTTGCTGGCTGTTTTAATCATGTCGTCGTATTTGGGAGCATAAGCGGCCCAGCCAGCTTCGTTTTCGGGCAATTCCTTAAAGCGTTTTTCCACTTCTTTCACAAAGCTTTCGTCGGGTTTAAGCAGAATATTGTCCTGCCATTCCCACACCGGAGCTTCGTTGCCGCTGTAGTTGGTCGATGTTCTGAACCTTAAAAGGGCATCTTCCCATTGGTTGGCCTGAACCGCGACCCAGAAAAGAAACAACTTTCCCTTGCGGTTGAGGAACAATACCGGATTGCAGTCGGGAATTCCTTTGGTATCGGCCATTAGAAAGGGAGAAGTCCAGGTTTTTGAGCCTTTTTTTAAGCGTGCTCCCATTACCCGAACATCGTCGGCCGTGCGTTCGCCACTTCCCTGAAACCAGCAAGCCAGCAAATCGCCATTGGGAAGCGAAACAATGCTGCTGCCGTGAACATGTTCGTTCTGATAAGGGAAAATAAGCTCCTCACTTACAATGGCATTCTTGGCGTTTCTCACCTGTGCAACTCCGCTGAGTGTCAACAAAAGAAACATCAGTAAAAATAATCTTGGCTTGCTCATAATCAGTTTGGTTTAGGTTTATTCTTCGGGCCACTCGCTGTTTTGAATGGGTTTCGATTTAATTTTTGAAGGATCAATTACTGCATATTTCACCAGTTCTCTTTTCCAGGTGTACGTTACATGAATCAATCCGTCGTTGGATTGAATGATGGCCGGATATGAATATTCTCCCCGTGAGTTTGGGTCATCTTCGAGTAAAACCGCGGCTTCCCAATTCTTTCCGTCTTTCGAGATAGCAATTCCCAGTTTGTTTCGTCCATTGGTAATCGGGTTAAAAATCAGGGCCTGTTGTCCGTTTTTTAAAGTCACGGCATCAATTCCGGAGTTATTATTGGGCAGGTTTGTTGGCTTCAGAGCCGACCAGGTGCGCCCGTTGTCGTCCGACCACGATTCGATGATGGTTTTGTTTTTACTACGGAAAAGCAGTTGCAGTGTCTTGTTCTGATAGAACAAAACGGTCGGCTGAATAGTCTGGTATTTCCCGTTGTCGAGGTTGATTCGCTGCCAGTTATTTAGATTTTGATCGGAAGTTTCGAGGTAAGAGTTCCATGTTTCAGCCGTTTCAAAACTGGTTGGATAAAGAATTTTACCATCGGGCAGCCTGACAGGTTTGTTTTTGATTGGGCCAAGCAAATCATTCGGAATACGCGTTGCTGCCGACCAGGTTTTTCCGTTGTCGGTCGATGTTTTATACAATCCCCACCAATCGCGAGGAGTTGGGCCAACTTTGTAGTAAAGCACTACGTCGCCATTATCTTTTCGGAATAAAACCGGGTTCCAGCAGGGATATTGCTTGCCTTCGTGAATACCGTCGGCTACCATTACTGGTTTGCTCCATTTCCCGTTAATGTTGATTGATGTGTAGATGCAAACATCGGGAGCACGTTCTTCAGTTCCGCCGAACCATGCAGCAATCATCCCTTCCGGAGTTTCGACAATAGTTGAGGCGTGGCAGCTAGGGAAGCTGACTTCATTGGCCTGGTAAATAAATTCTGATTTAACAACAGCATCGGATCCTTTGTAGGGGTTGCCCGCAAAACTGCTGACAGTTAGCAGCATTCCGGCAATAATATTCAGGTTTTTCATATTGAACAGATATTTTTGATAGTTTTTGATTGACTTGCAATTTACATCAATTTGTGAAACGTTAGCGATTGAACCGATGGCCAGTGAACACAAACGGAGACACTGATTTGATCAATGTCCCCGTAAGTTTTATTTTTCTATTGAAAGTAGCAGAAAAATTCTTCAAACAACTAATAAATATAGGCCAGTTGTTCCTGAATTTCTTCAACGTATTGTTTCATTTTGGCGCATTTTTCAGCATCGAATTTGCGTAGCGGCTGAGCTGCATAATCATTGCAAATACCCATCACCGAAAGTGCACACTTAATTCCGAGTGTATATTTCGAACTGGTTTTGCCCACACTGTAAATCGTGTTGTATATTTTCATCATGATTTTATGCAGGTGCTGAATCCGTTCAATATTTCCCGCCACCGAAGCCTCGTACATGTCGACAAACAAGCGCGGGAACAAATTAGCTCCTCCGGGAACAACACCGTGTCCACCCTGAATAATGGTTCCGGGAAGGAAAATCTCGGTTCCGGCGAAAATGGAGAAATCTGGTGAGTTTCTGAATTTATCAATCAGCGAGTAAAGATAAACCATGTCTCCTGAACTGTCTTTCACACCAATGCTGCCAAGGTCTTTGGCCAGTTGTACTGTTTCGAGCGACATGTGCAATTTCGTGTAACCCGGCATATTGTACAGGAAAAATGGCAACGGAAGCTTGGGAACCAGATCTTCGAGGTATTGCATCATTTCTGCCTGCGAAATCGGGATGTAATACGGAGGTGCAATCACCACCGCATCGGCGCCGGCCATTTTAAACCGTTCTGCCATGTTAATCGAATCCTCGAACGAAGTATCTGTTATTCCGACAAGAACCGGAATTCTGCCAGCATTAATTTCGCACGCTTTACGAACAAATTTTTCGCGGAGTTTATAATTCAGGCTTGTGGCCTCTCCAGTTGTACCCAGTAAAAACATTCCATGAACTCCACCTGAAATCAGATGCTCAATCAATTTGTTCAGTCCTTCTTCATCGATTTCGTTGTTACTCAGCAAAGGAGTAACAAGCGGCGGTATCACTCCGCGCAATGGTAATTTCATATTCGGCATTTCCATAAGTTATTAAATGTATGGGGTTAAAAGCGGGATCGCGTCAGGAGCAGAAAACCGCTTTACTTTCATACAAAGGAACACCAACCGTGGTCATAATTCTTGTTGTATATTGTTCTGTTTGCATTGAAATTTGACTGAAATATTAAAATAAACATCTATATTTACGTTTTTCGGTTAAAAAAACTCAATATGGAATTTGTTTACGAAAAAATTTACGTACCACAGAAACATTCGTTTATCACACGAAGGCTGAAGATGGACCCCAAATCGGAGAAAATACATTCTCACAAGAATTTTGAGCTGAATCTGATTACATGCGGATCAGGACGCCGAATTGTAGGCAACAATATTTCGAGTTATACCAAAGGCGACCTGGTTTTGCTCGGGCCGAATATTATGCATTGCTGGCAAGTGCTCGAAATGGAAAATGAAGCGGAGCCCGAATGCATTGTAACCCATTTCTATGAAAACCTGATTTCGTCGGATTTCTTTAAAATTCCTGAGCTTGAACCGGTGGTAGATTTGATGAATAAAGCAGGTGGCGGTATTTTGTTTCGTGGTCCGTTAACCGAAAAAGTAGCCGCAACGCTGAAACGGATGGTTAACCTGAAAGGGCTTGATCAGTACGTCGAATTGTTAAAAGTATTCAGTTATCTTCTGCAAATCGACGACCGGGAA
Organism: uncultured Odoribacter sp.; assembly: GCA_964422425.1. GTDB lineage: Bacteria > Bacteroidota > Bacteroidia > Bacteroidales > Prolixibacteraceae > Aquipluma. The sequence continues at coordinate 23,465 of CAYRBM010000045.1, read as the reverse complement.
CACCTGGCGCTTCCGTCATCGCTACCGCATTCGTACGACAAGGATCAGGAAAATATCAATAAAATTTACGAATACGTTTTCCAAAATATTCAGGAAGGAATAAACCTCCGCGACGCGTCGTCGCTGGTATGCATGGAGCCGAGTTCGTTTTGCCGTTATTTCAAAAAGAAAACCAATCAGACATTCATGGACTATGTAAAAAGTGTCAGGATTGGTATTGCCGCTAAACTTTTGGCCGAAACCGATAAGCAAATTACCCAGATTTGTTACGAATGCGGCTACAACAACCTGGCCAACTTCAATCATTATTTTAAAGTTATCATGGGCAAAACCCCATCGGATTATCGAAAGGATTTCAGATAAAGCATCTTTTTCTTTTCTTGGGCAAGGTTAATATTTGTTATGCATTGGGTAACAAAATGGTAGATTAAAGCCTATATACGGTTTTACTTTGAACAAATATTGTCCGTTCGTTCCGGACAGTCTCCAATCAAACTAAACCGTAAGAAATGAAAGGTAATTCTTTTAAAAACCTTGCATTCGTTGTTGCTGTCGTTCTGTTTTCAGTGCAGAACGGATTCTCTGCCGGAACGTTTGTTCGGTTAATGGTAGAGTACGTCGAAAACCCGACTAACATTTCCGAAAAGCACCCCCGGTTTTCATGGATTTTTCAGTCTTCCGAACGAAACCGGCAACAGTCATCGTTCCGGATTTTAGTAGCCAACCAAAGAGATTTATTATCGCAAAACAGAGGAAACTGCTGGGATTCAGGTGTCGTTAACTCGTGGGAGACCACTCAGCACGAATACAGAGGAGCTGAGCTTCAGCCGGATCATACTTATTTCTGGAAAGTAATTCTCAGAGATAACAAAGGTCAGGTGTACGAAAGCCCTATTGCCAGGTTTGAAACTGCTTTATTCAGTCAGGGCGAATGGAAAGCGCAGTGGATTGGTAAACCTTCGGGCAACGAAATTCTTCCTGAAAAGGGCTTTTATGGCAGCGTAAAGGAACAATCCGCTTATGGGGATACCATTGTTCATAATGGTCGTTCGCTGCTTCTGCGAAAAGAAATCAGGTTAAATAAAAAGGTAAGTTCGGCCAAAGCATTTGTTTCAGGTGTAGGTTTTTATGAGTTTTATGTGAATGGTAATCGGGTAGGTGATTTTGTACTGAATCCGGCTAAAACTCCTTATCACAAACACATTTTGTACGACACTTATGATGTTACAAAGTTTTTAAAACAAGGCGAAAATGTTGTTGGTTTTCATTTGGGAAACGGCTGGTACAACCCCTATAAAAAGTGGTGGAAACAATACCGAATGCAGTGGTTTGGCCATAAAAAAGCGATTGCTCAGATTCGGATAACGTTCGACGATGGTACGTCAACCGTTATTTATTCCGATCAAACCTGGAAACAATCGGATGGACCTGTTTTGTGCAACTGCGTTTACGACGGCGAAATTTACGATGCCAATCAGCAACAACCCGGATGGAACCAGCCCGGATTCGACGATTCAGTCTGGAAACCTGTCTCCGTTTTTTCTTCAGTAAAAGCACAGTTGATTGCGCAGCAAATTCCTCCGATTCGGGTTATTCAAACAATTCGACCAACCGAATTGAAGCCGGTTGAACCCAATCAACGAGTTTTCGACATGGGGCAAAACTTTACCGGTTGGGCTCAAATTGAGGTCAAAGGTGCTCCCCAAACCAGGATCAAAATTCGATACGCCGAAGACATCTTTCCCGATGGAAGAATTGATGCAACCAGCAACGAAAATGCCCGTGCTACCGCCGAATATGTTCTGAAAGGATCAGAATTTGAATCATACGAGCCTTTGTTTACTTATTTTGGATTCAGGTATGTTGAAATAACATCCAACCAGCCCTTCGAACTTCGGCAGGTAACCGGAAAGGTTATTCACTCGGACAACCGACCAATCGGGGCGTTTGAATGCGGCAACGATCTGGTCTACAAAATCCACCGGGCAACTGTATGGTCTCAAAAAAGCAACATGCTCGGATATCCGATGGATTGTCCTCAGCGCGACGAGCGACTGGGTTGGTTGGGCGATGCACAGGTTTCGGCTGAGCAGGCAAGCTTTAACTTCGACATGGCTTTGTTTTATCGGAACTGGTTTGCGGGAATCAGAGCCAACCAAAATGAGCAAACAGGCGATCTGCCTATTATTTCGCCGCAGCCGTATATGCCCGACGAGGGGATAGAATGGAGCAGTACTTACCTGATCATGTTGTGGCAATATTACCTGAATTACGGCGACAAGCGAATTTTGCACGAGCACTATCCGGCGATGAAGCGCTATATGGACTTTCTGGCTGGATTGGCCAAAGGACATATTCTACCGATGGGTTGGATTGGCGATTGGGGAAGCCTGGTGAAAGGCTGGAAAGAAGGTCAGCCCGAGTCGGTTCCAACCGCTTTTTATATCTGGAATTCCCGGATTATGGCTGATGTTGCCAGAGTGTTGGGGAATGCGGCCGATGCAGAACGATTCGGGAAACTGGAAAAGGAAATTACCGCTACTTATAACCAAAAATATTTTAACCCGGCAACCGGCAATTATCTCTCCGGAACGCAAATGGACAACGCATTTCCGCTTTTCCTGAATGTAATTCCGGAAGCTCAAAAAAGTAAAGTTCTGAAAAATCTGGTCGATGATATCGAGGTGGCGAACCGGACTCATTTAACCACCGGTGTACTCGGAACCAAATACATGCCCGAAGCGCTCGCCCGATTGGGGAAAGCCGATCTGGTTTGGCAGCTGATCAATCAGAAAACTTATCCGGGCTGGAGCCAGATGATGGACAAGTACACAACTGTCTGCGAATTCTGGACACTGAAACAATCGAAAAACCATGTCATGATGGGCAGCATCGATGCCTGGTTTTACAAATATCTCGCCGGAATTCAGATGGATGAAAACCATCCGGGATGGTCGCAATTTTGGATCCGACCTGAGTTTCCGGAAGGATTAGACTATGCAGACGCCCAAACTGAAACCATCAAAGGAACCATTTCATCAGGTTGGAAAAGATCGTCAGGCGAACTGGTCCTGACTGTGGAAATACCATTCAATTGCACGGCGATTCTCGAATTTAGAGGAGGAAAAAGCGACAGGATCACCGAAGGCGGAAAGCCTGTCTCCAGTCAGGAAGGAGTTGATTATTTGGGATATGACGGAGGAAAACATCAAATCAGCGTCAAATCGGGAAAATATCAATTTAAGTGCACTAGCTTATGAGCAAACTGGTGGTCGTTTTATTGTTGTTTGCGTCGTGCAGCATGCCACGGCTGAAAACCAGCGGTCCGGCTGAGTGGGTAAATCCGTTTATTGGCACCGGTGGCGAAATGAATAAAGGGTTTGGGAACATGTTCCCCGGTGCAGCCTATCCATTCGGAATGATTCAGCTGAGCCCCGATAATGGCGGGCATGGCTGGCAATACAGCAGTGGTTACCGGTATGCCGACAAGTACATTGCCGGATTTTCGCATACACACCTGAGTGGCACAGGTGTAGCCGATTTTTGCGACATTTCGGTGATGCCTACCATTAAAACCATCGACGAAAAATACTTTGTTCAGGACGATTCCACCATCAACCAGATCATTGAAGAACAAAAACTCGATCCGAACAGCTTTATCAAGCGCGACGGCCATCCTGGGCCTTTCGATAAACATTTTTTCCTGAAGTACCGGTCAGCCTTTTCGCACGATCAGGAAAACGCTTCGCCGGGATACTACTCGGTGAAACTGCTCGACGACAATATCGATGTGGAACTGACTACCGCTGAACTGGCGGCCATGCATCGTTATCATTTTCAGAAAGCAACCGAACTGCAGCACCTCATTTTGAGCCTTGGATTCACCACTTCCGATCATACGACTGATGCGCAAATCAACATCCGTTCGAACGAATTAATTACCGGATACCGGTTTTCAACAGGAAAGGCGAATGTTCAGCGGGTTTATTTTGCTATGCAGTTTTCGCGGCCGATGCTTGGAAATAAGTTTTTTCTCTCCGAAAAAGCTCTTGCACCCAAAAGGGCACAGGGCCGAAATCTGGCCGGAGTTTTTAGTTTCGACGGAACAAAAGGTGACGAACTGAGGGTTAAGGTTGCCATCTCGTCGGTTAGCGAAGAAGGGGCCTTGGTTAACCTTAAAACAGCTGATCAGTTTGGGTGGAACTTTGATCAGATGCGGCAATCTGCCAGAGAACGCTGGAATCAGGAATTGTCGAAAATCAACATTGTTACTTCCGATCCAACGAAAAAAACAATTTTCTACACATCGCTTTACCACTGTTTCCTCGCGCCCTATCGTTTTTCGGATGCCGACGGGTTTTATAAAAATTTTAATCATGAAGCTGAAAAGGCCGAAGGATATACCCATTATTCGCTGCTCTCACTTTGGGATACCTTTCGTGCCGAAAATCCGCTTCTTACACTTTTTCAACCTCAGATTGAGGAAAACATTATTCATTCCATGCTGGCGAAATACCGGCAAACCGGTGAGTTGCCATATTGGGAAATTTCGGGGAACGAGGGTGGATCGATGATTGGCTATCATGCTGCCGTTCTGATGGCCGATGCTGTGGCTAAAAACCTGGGAAAATACGATTTAGAAGAAATGTATAAAGCGTTGGTGGCAGTTTCGGAAACTAACAGGAAGGGCCTCGGTTTTTACCGCGAATTTCAGTTTGTACCAACCGACAAGGAAAAAGGTGGCACTGTATCGAAAACGCTCGAATATTGCTTCGACGACTGGTGTATTGCCCAAATTGCCCAACGGCTGGGGAAAGAATCGGATTACCAAAAGTACATGAGCCGCTCACATTACTATAAAAACCTCTTCGATCCCGAATACCGGCTTTTCCGCGGAAAAAACAGCGACGGAAGCTGGTATCAGCCCTTTCACCCTCGTTTTGCCGAATACGGAAATCCGCATTGCGTGGAGGGCAATACCTGGCAATATTCGTTTTTTGTGCCGCATGATCCTGAAGGATTAATTGGCCTGATGGGAGGACCAAAAGGTTTTGAACAGATGCTTGATTCGCTGTTTACGCAAACCTCCGAATTGCTTGGTGACGACACTGAAGATGTTACTGGCTTAATCGGACAATACGCCCACGGAAATGAACCCAGCCACAGCACGGCCTATTTGTATAATTTCGTGGATAAACCCGGGAAGACGCAGTTTTACACCAACAAAATCATCAATACATTATACCAAGACATGCCCGAAGGCCTTTGTGGAAATGAAGACTGCGGACAAATGTCGGCGTGGTATGTATTCAGCGCAATTGGCCTGTATCCGGTTAATCCGGTTGATGGTCGTTACTATTTTGGAAGTCCGCAATTCGAAAAAACCGAAATGCACCTGCCGAATGGGAAGGTGTTTACCATACTGGCCAAAGATGTTTCTCCTGAAAATATTTACAGTAAAACGGTCACTCTGAATGGAAAGCCGATTGATCGGCTTTTTGTTACCTGGGACGAAATACAGGCTGGCGGAACTTTACAATTTAACATGACTGACAAAAATTAAATGGCCAATATGAGTCGGAAATTGCAGGATCAATTGAATTCGTTTTTTTGGATTAACCAACCTCCGGTTTTTGAATGGCACGATGACCGGTTGGAGGTCGTAACCGAGCCTCAAACCGACTTGTGGCAACGCACTTATTACGGCTTTTGTGTTGCCAATGCACCATCGTTTGTTACCGAACTTAAAGGTGATTTTTCGTTTTCGGTTAAAGCCGACTTTAGCGATAGCCATTTCATGTACGATCAGTGCGGCCTGCTGCTTTTTCTGGATAGCGAAAACTGGATTAAAGCATCGGTTGAATACGAAAACAGCGAATTTTCGCGCCTGGGTTCTGTGGTCACCAATCTGGGTTATTCTGATTGGGCAACCACCGACATTCCGGCGCATGTAAAAGAAATGTGGTTCAGGGTGAGTCGTCGCAGACAGGATTTCTATCTGGAAAATTCGGCCGACGGAATATCGTACATTCAAATGCGAATGCTGCACCTGCACCAATCTGCTGAAATTGTGAATGTTGGGGTTTATGCCTGTAGTCCGCTGAGCTCGAGTTTCAGGGCTAAATTTTCTGAATTTACAATTACCGAATGCCAATGGCCCGAATTCAATACTAACCTAAACAACTTAAATAATGAGTGTATCTAAGATTGTCTTACCAGTTATCTACCTGATGGTTGTGCTTGTTGCCTGTCAACCTGCAACGTCTCCTGAAAGTTCAAGTCAGCAAAAGTCGGTGTACATTGATCAACTCTTTATTCAGGAAACACACGATGCTTATCCGGTTGGCACTGGCAGCGACGAAAATGAGGTCAGGAGCATCGCACTGGATAAAGAATCGAATGTATGGATTGCCACTGCTGCCGGGGTCTTTCGGATGAAATCAGGTTCGCGCCAATGGGAACCGGTTACAACGGATGAAAACCGCGGTCCAGCCTACACTGTTGCTATGAAAAGCGACGGAACAGTTTTGATGGGCACCTGGAATGGGTTGTTTTCGTGGTCGCAAAACCAGTTGCAAAAAGAAGAAAACATCGAACCGCCCATTTCGGTGATTTGTACCTCGGGAAAAGAAGCCTATGCACTTGGCCCGAACGGTATTTGGCAACAATCGGAACAAGGGTGGAAATTGCTCAACTATTCGGTTGCCCGGTCGGTACGGTGTGCTGCAACCGATGGAAAAGGCAGTTTGTGGGTTGGTACCGACGCCGGAATTTACCTGTGCAAAAACGGAAAGCAGGAACTTTATCAAAGCACGCAGGAACTGATCAGTGCGTATGTCCGCGCTGTCAATTTCTCGCCGGAAGGCTTGTGCTGGGTTGGAACAATGGGCGGTATTTCAATCCGGAAAGATGAAAAGCTACAGAAGAAAATTACGCCTGCTGACGGACTTTCGAATTCGTTCGTTACCTGTATCGAACCGGCTGGCGATGGGACTATGTGGGTTGGCACCGAGTTGGGAGTTGTCAGATTCGGGACAAACGACAAACCTTCGCTGCGTTTCAGCCGACGTTGGCTTTTGAACGACCATGTGAACGATATCGCATTCGATACTTCAGGAAATGCCTGGATTGCAACCAACGGAGGGGTGAGTTGCGTTCGCCGGAACCACATGACGCTGGCTGAAAAGGAACAGAATTTCTATGGACAACTGATGCGACGACACATTCGCGAACCCTGGACCTGCGGTAGTGTTTATCTGGTTAATGCCGGCGATACTGCGTCGTGGGTGCACGAGGACGACGACAATGACGGCGAATACACCGGTGGTTATCTCGCGATGGAAAGTTTCAGGTATGCAGTAACGAAATCGGAAGACGCGCACACCAAAGCCCGCAAAGCGTTCGACTTTTTGTGCCAGTTGCAAACGGTTACCGGTACAGCCGGGTTTTTTGCTCGCTCCATTGTGCCTCCCGATTGGACAAGAGTTCATGATTCAAACAGAAGCTACACACCGCAACAGATTGCCGAAGAATTGGTGAAAGATCCGCGATATAAGCCTGTTGAGCAGCGCTGGCGCCCTTCTGCCGACGGCAAATGGCTGTGGAAAGGCGATACCAGCAGCGACGAAATGGATGGTCATTTCATGGCTTACTTCTATTTTTACGAGTATGCTGCCAGCGACACGGAAAAGCAGTTGGTTCGAAATCACGTCAAAAAGATCGTTGATGAGTTGATTCGGAACAATTATAACCTGATCGACATCGATGGAACTCACAGCAGGTGGGGAGTGTGGTCGCCGAAACAACTCAACGATGATCCCGACTGGGCGTCGGAACGCAGTCTGAATTCGATGGAACTTTTGGGCTACCTGAAGTTTGCTTACGGAATAACAGGCGACGAAAAATATCAGCAGGAATATTTGCGATTGATTAATGAAGAAGGTTATCTGGAAAACGCCAGAAAGGTGAATAACAAAAATCCGGCGTGGCAAATTTACTTCGATCGCACTCTCGAAGGGTACACTTTCCCGTTGCTGTTTCGTTACGAAACCGATCCCAAAATTAAAGCTGTTTACGAGGAAATGCTTGAAAAATGGATGAATGATCAGGAGTTTGGCGAAAATCTGATCAATAATCTGGCTTACACACTTTGCACCGGCCGTAAGATTAACGTTCAACAAACAATTGATTTTTTGAGGGACACACCTTTGGATTTGGTGGAATGGCCTATAAATCATACCTTACGGGAGGATGTGCGAATTGTCCGCAGCCCGATTCTGGAAGAAATACAAATCGACCAGCTGCCACCAGCGAGTATGCGCGCTACGGTTCGATGGGACAAAAATCCGTGGTCGGCCATTCAAGGTAACTTACACGCAATGCGCGAACCTATTTTCTGGTTGTGGCCATATTGGGAAGCGAAGTTTTTAGGAATCATTCAGTAAAAAACTAACGATATGAAGAGAATTCTTGTGATCTTGGGACTTGCAGTCTGGACTTTTTCTTTTGCTCCTTCGGGTAATGCTCAGGAAAGCATGCTTTGTCAGGGCGCTTACTGGACGGAAGATGAAGCAAATGTCGTGATGAAGAAATGGGCTTCGGAATGGAAAACCAAAGCCGATTGGGAAAAAAGAGCCGCAACGATCAGGCAGGGCATGATCAAGGGAATGAAATTTGACCAAATGCCGAAAGTTGGCAGCGATTTTAAGCCCATCGTCCACAGTTCGCGAACGATGGATGGCTATATTGTGGAAAATATCGCCATTGAAAGCTTTCCGGGGTTTTACATCACCGGCAATCTCTACCGGCCATCGAAATCGGATAAAAAATGTCCGGCGATTTTAACTCCTCACGGACATTGGGACGATCGCCGCTTCAGTGCCGATGTGCAAACCCGATCTGCTTGTTTTGCCCGGATGGGTGCGGTTGTTTTTGCCTACGACATGGTTGGCTACGGCGATTCCAAACAAGTCGATCATAAAATACCGATTGCGCTTCTTTTGCAGACTTTCAATGGGAAACGGGTGCTCGATTATTTGATTTCGCGACCCGACGTTGATCCTGAAAAAATTGGGATTACCGGCGAGTCGGGTGGGGGAACGCAAACCATCATGCTCACAGCGCTCGACAACCGGATTAAAGTTTCGGTTCCGGTAGTAATGGTATCGGCTTATTTTTTTGGTGGTTGCACCTGCGAAAGCGGAATGCCGGTGCATAAAAGTGATCATCATCAAACAAACAATGTCGAAATAGCTGCCCTTTGCGCTCCTCGTCCCATGCTTCTGGTTTCCGACGGCGGCGACTGGACCAAAAATAATCCGCGAATTGAAATGCCCTACTTACAGAAAGTTTATGCGCTGTACGATGCCGAAAGCCGGCTCGACAATGCACACTTCCCCGGTGAACGGCACGGATACGAAGCCAGCAAAAGATTTCCGGTGTATAACTTTTTCGATCGCTATTTAGGCCTAAACGCAGGGCGATTGTATAAGGATAAATTCGACGAAAGCTTTGTTACCATACTACCGAAAGAGGCACTAACGGTTTTCAATGAGCAAAATCCACTTCCGGCGAATGCGTTGAAAGGCAACGACGCGGTGATTAAATACCTGAACTTGAAATAGAATTTGCTTTTGGACGATTTACCATTTTTTGAAATCAGTAAATGGCCGTTGTTCAATTGTAAGTTGTAAATAATTAAATCGTAAATAATTGATATGAAGACTTTAACCCATTTTCTTCTTTTCGTTTGTCTTGGAATTTCGTTTTCCCTTTCAGCAAAAAAACACGATTCGATTCGGATTGGAATGTGTACTGATGTCCATTTGGCAACGATGCACGATTCTGAATTTCGGATTACCTCATTCATCGATGCCATGAAAAAAGAAAAGCCTGATTTCATTATTGAATTGGGCGATTTTTGTACTCTGGAACCTAAATATGCCGGGTACTTCGAAATCTGGAATTCGTTTCCCGGCGAGAAGTACCATGTGATTGGTAATCACGAAATGGATGGCGGAACATCGAAGGATAAAGCAGTGGCCTATCGTGGCATGAAAAACAGCTATTATTCCTTCGATAAAAATGGTTTTCATTTTATCGTGCTCGACGGAAATGATAAGAAGAATCCTGATGCAAAAGGTTACCAGCAATTCATCGGACCGGCTCAGATGGAATGGTTCAACGCCGATTTGGCCGCGTCAAAATATCCGGTTGTCATTTTCTCGCATCAGGGGTTGGCTCATTACAGCAGTGCCGACGAAGAATACGGCGTTGAAAACTATAAAGAAATGCAGTCAATTCTGGAGGAACACAACGCCAAAAATCCGTCGCGAAAAGTAATCGCATGTTTTAACGGGCATACCCATTACGATTATGCCGAAAATATCAACGGGATCTGGTATATAACCATAACCTCAATGTTGTATCACTGGCTGGGTGAAAAATACGTGAATATACAATATGGTCAGGAAGTAGATAAAAACTTTAAATGGATTAAATACACCGCACCTTTTAAAGACCCGCTGTTTACCTTTGTCGAAATTTCGACCAGGGGCTATATCAAAATAGCCGGTAAAAAATCGGAATGGGTTGGAAAAACACCCTGGGAAATGGGTTACCCCGAAAATTTGAAAAAGTACCTGAGGCCGGAAATTTCGGAACGATACCTGAAATTCAGCCTGAAGTAAAACCCCGATGGATGATTTCGTCCTTTGTTTCCTGAATTGTGTTGTTTTATGCCAACATCGAAGATGAAAATTCTTGTTACTGCGATACTACTACTCTTGTCACTTGAGGGATTCTCCCAAACATACTGGAAGATTCGGACTGAATCGGGCGAAGAAATTTTGCTTACGATTGAGGTAAGTACTAAGAACCAAACCTTCAAAGCTTTTACGCGAAAAGATGCAATCAAAGATATCGCCGGTTTTTTTGCATACAATCTGGCACACGCTGCAGGAAAACTGAAATATCCCGAAATCGTTTATATCGAAGGGCAAGCCAGTCAGTTGAAAGACAGTCTGAAATTGAACGGAACCTTCTATTATACCGATAAAAAATATGATTTTCAGGCAACATTAGCCGGTAATAACTTTCGTGGAAAATATCGCGACAACAGGAACCGGATTCATCGGCTAACAGGGATACAACAGACCAGACCAAATCCTATCCGAAACTATCCGGTAATTTTGGAAAAAATCATTTCAAAAACGGAAACACACATCATTCATCCTGAAATGATTCAATCGTCGGAGTGGAAAAATTTTAAAAGCACAGTTGCAACCCTGAAGCACAAAATATCGGATGACTACGAACTTGGTGCGCTTATTTTGTGGTACAATCGCCAATTGCCTTTTCTACAAGTTGATTTTCGCCGCCCGAATCAACCGAAACAAATCGCCAAACCCGGATTGCAGTTGGTTAAACCCGGAGTGGCTTATCTGGGCAATCCATTCCCCGAAAAACCGGCACAACGGGATAGCATTTCAGAGATAATTTTCCGGAATAATATCAAAAATCTGGTTGTCGACCTGAGAGGGAGATCCCGGATGTCAGTCGTCAGTGCTAAAATCCTGATTGATTATCTGTGTAATCAGGAGGCAGTATCCGGCGCGTTTTTAACCCGGAAATGGTTTAATTTACATTCGTCACTTCCCGATCCGGTTCAGTATTCCCGACTTTTTCCTGAAATTCCGGAAACAATCGAAAAGATCAGTTTCCCGGATGTAGAAGGTTATTCCTGGGGTCGTTTCTCCGGAACCCGGAGATTTTCGGGGAAACTCTATGTTTTGACTGATTCAAAAACGAACAAGGCTGCAGAGATACTGGCATCCATTCTTCAGACAACAAAAAGAGCCACAATTGTAGGTCAGAAAACAGCTGGGCAACGATATGTTACTGAGTCAATTTCGCTGACGCCAGAATGGAATTTGATGATTCCTGTAGCGGGGTTTTATCAATCCGGCAACCTCAAAGACGAAGAATTGGAATTATCTCCCGACATCAAAGTTGATAATCAGGATGCGATGACCTATTTGATGAAGTCGATTTAGCTAAACATTTTTGCAGGTTTGAAACGGAATTAAAAAAATATTATCAGTTTGTGTCAATATTTCATTTTGGCAGCATGTGTGGATGTTATATTTTTGAATAATCATTACCATTGTGTTTTTAGGAAATCAAGTATTCCTGCTAAACCTTTTTGATATGAAAAAAACATCGCTAAATGATATTGCTCAATATCTCGGCGTTTCGAAAACTTTGGTCTCATTCGTTTTGAACGGGAAAGGGAAGGAGTTTCGGATTAGCGATGATATATGCAAAAAGGTGCTCGAAACCGCTAAGGAAATGAACTACCAGCCCAATCGAATTGCTCAGGGATTACGAACCGGAAAAACAAAAACGATAGGATTGATTATTGCTGATATTGCCAATCCGTTTTTTGGAAAGTTGGGCCGCGAAATAGAACAGGAAGCCGCGAAACATGGTTACCGGGTTATTTTTTGCAGTTCCGACGAAAATGCCGAAAAATCGAAACGCCAGATAGCAATGCTTCAGCAAAGCCTGGTAGATGGCTATATCATTTCTCCGCCAATTAACAGCGAAGATCAAATTCGCGCATTGGTCAGAAATCACGTGCCATTAGTATTAATCGACCGCTATTTTCCTGATATTGATTGCAATTACATTGTTGTTGACAACCTGGAGGCTGCTTACCGGGCAACCAAACATTTACTATCGCTTGGGCGAAAAAAGATTGCAAACATTACCATCAACCTCGATTTGGTGAACATGAAAGAGCGTACCGAAGGTTATCGGCAAGCCCTTCTTGATTCGGGAATTATTCCCGACGAAAATCTGATTAAGGTGTTGCCCTTCTCGCACGACAATACCGATGTTAACAAAGCAATTAACGAACTGGTTGGAAATAAAGACGATCGGAAAGCTGATGCGATTCTGTTTTCGTCGAGTAAAATCGGTGTAATGGGAATTGAATGTATTTCTGCATTGGGCATAAAAATTCCGGACGACATCGCCGTTATTAGCTTTGACAACGCTGATGCCTATAAAATTTGCGTGAGTCCGGTGACGGTAATTGGTCAGCCATTGCCTGAAATTGGGAAGCAGGCCGTTCAAATGCTTTTGAGCGATATTGCCGCTTCAAGAAAAGGCATTCAAAAAAGTCAGAAGATAAAATTAAATACCGAATTTATTATCCGTAAATCCTGTGGCTCTTAATTTTTTCTAATTTAGCTAAATCGATTTAGTGATTCAATAAACAGAAAGATATGATTGATTTTAATAATTCAGACGACATTTATCTGGGCCTCGACATTGGAGGTACCAAATGTGCCGTTGTGGTTGGCGACGCATCCTTTTCAATCAAAAAGAAAATATTCTTCGAGACCAGGGTAGAACGAGGTTATCGCGCTATTCTCAACGAATTTCAAGCCCATATTGACAAGCTTTTGGCCGATTTCCCGCAGTCGAATTTGAAGCGGATAGGAATAAGTTGTGGCGGACCACTTGACTCGGTTAAAGGTGTGATTTATTCGCCACCAAACTTACCGGGCTGGGATAATGTGCCGATTGTTGATTTGTTCAGCCAAAAGTACGGTGTGGAGACTGCTGTTCAGAACGATGCCAATGCCTGCGCTTTAGCCGAGTGGATGATGGGAGCGGGGAAGGGAACACGAAATATGATTTTCCTGACGTTTGGTACAGGCATGGGAGCAGGTTTGATCCTGAACGGACAACTGTATGCCGGAACCAATGATTTAGGCGGCGAAGTTGGTCACATGCGCCTGGCTCCCGACGGACCAATTGGTTTTGGCAAAGCTGGTTCGTTCGAAGGCTTTTGCAGTGGTGGTGGAATTGCACAACTGGCGAAGAAAATCGTTTCGGAGCGAATAGCCCGGCGCGAGATTGTTGGTTTTTGTCCGACGATGGAAAAAGTAGACGAACTCGATGCCAAAACTATTTTTGTTGCAGCGCAGGCCGGTGATCCCGTAGCGAATGAAATCGTCGGAATATCTGCGAATTATCTGGGGCAAGGATTGTCGATTCTGATTGACGTTTTGAATCCGGAGTGTATTGTAATTGGCAGTATTTATGCACGTAATGAAGAATTATTTAAACCATTGATTGAAAAGATTCTCATGCAGGAAGCGATTCCGGCGGCGCTGGATGTTTGCCGGATTAAACCAGCCGAGTTGGGTGATTCCATAGGAGATTATGCTGCTTTGTGCGTGGCTGTTTACGAAAACAAATTTTAAAGATGAAATAGCCATGATCTGACAAACGCCAACTGCAAATGAGAATACAAAATTTAATCATGGCTATTCCATGTGGCAATTAAAAAGCAAATTATTCACACATGAAAACAGTTATTTTAAATGATCTGCTGAAAAGATATCCACAACTTGATGTTGTAGCATCTGAAATTGAAAAAGCTGGTAAAGCTCTGATTAAGTGTTATGAAAGTGGCGGAAAGGTTCTTATTTGTGGTAATGGTGGCAGTTGTTCGGATTCTGACCACATCGTGGGTGAGCTGATGAAAGGTTTTGAACACAAACGTCCGGTTCCGGAAGATATAAAAGTGCAATTAAAGGAAGTTGGTGGTGAGCGTGGCAGTTATCTCGCAGAAAAACTACAGCATGGGCTTCCGGCAATTTCATTAACTGCGCACAATTCATTGATTACAGCAGTTGCCAACGATACAGATGCTAACCTAATTTTTGCCCAACAAGTGGTTGGCTACGGTAACTCTGGCGATATCCTGATTGCCATCAGCAGTTCAGGAAATTCGCAGAACGTGCTGGATGCCATTCTGGTAGCTAAAGCCAAAGGACTTAAAGTGATTGGTTTAACAGGCGAATCGGGCGGAAAAATGAATGGGTTGTGTGATGTTTTGATCAACGTACCCGGAAAGCGAACGGCTTCCATTCAGGAATATCATTTGCCGGTTTATCACGCTCTTTGTGTGATGGTTGAATCTCATTTTTTTGGAAATTTCTATCTCGATTCAAAATAAGCTAACAAATACCAACTAAACTTAAATTGCAATGAATAAGGCTAATAGCTCTAAAAAAGAGACTCAAATTTCAAGAAGGACTTTTCTAAACCGAGCAGCAACAGGTACTGCATTTCTGGCATTTGCTCCTGTTACCAATTTGTTGGCCAGCGACTTGAAACAGGCGACTCCGTGGCCCGCCAATGCTCCTGAATTTAAGTTTCACATGATCGGGCATGCTCATATTGATCCGGTTTGGTTGTGGCCCTGGACGGAAGGTGTGGCTATTGTTCACAGTACATTCTCCGCGGCACTCGATCGTATGAACGAAACACCAGGATTCTGTTTCATCAGCAGTTCTGCTCAATTTTATCATTGGGTAGCCGAAAACGATCCTAAGCTCATGGAAAGAATAAAAAAGCGTGTTGACGAAGGTCGCTGGTGCATCATAGGAGGATGGTGGGTTGAGCCGGATGTGAATATTCCTTCAGGAGAAGCTATGGTTCGCCAGGGATTGTACGGTCAGCTCACCTTTCAAAAGTTATTTGGCCGAAAAGCAACCATCGGATTTAATCCCGACTCATTTGGCCATACCAGCACTCTGCCTCAAATAATAAAAAAACAGGGTATGGACAACTATATTTTTATGCGTCCCGGACCTCATGAAAAAAATATTCCATACGATCTGTTTTGGTGGGAAGGTACAGATGGAACCCGTGTGTTGACATACCGCATTGAACAAAGCTACAACGATAGCGGTGTGGTAAAAAACAGATTGGAAAGGGTTTTTGTACAAGTACAGAACCAGCCAATGAAGAATTTCATGTACTATTTTGGAGCAGGCGATCATGGTGGAGGTGCTACCAAAGACAATATTAAATCGATTGAAGAATTAAAAGCTGATAAAACCGCACCGGTAGTTTTTTATAGTACTCCGGAAAGGTATATAAAAGAAATCAGGTCCGATAAAAGCATTAAACTTGAAGTTGTAAAAGATGACCTGCAGCATCACGCGGTAGGTTGTTACACGGCAGAAGGTGAAATAAAAAAAGGAAATCGCCAATCGGAAACAGCGCTCGTAACCGCCGAAAAGATTGTAGCCATTGGTTCACTCGCGTGGGGAGCCAATTATCCGAAGAAAGAATTGACCACCGCCTGGCAGAGAGTTTTATTCCTGCAATTTCATGATAGTTTGGCTGGTTCGTCGTTGATGGATCACTCACAAGCCGCTCGCGAAGGATACGGTTTTGCTTTAGATGTGGCTCATCAAGCCAGTTATCTGGCCATTCAAAAACTGGAATGGCAAATTGCGGCTGAAGATCCTGAATCACAATATATGGTGGTTTTTAATCCCCATGCATGGGAAGTGCAGGCAAATGTCGAATATGATTTTAACTGGAATCCCACCTTGCACAAAACCTCGCGTGTTGACGACGAAAAAGGAAATCCGTTGCCCCATCAGTTTACCGGAGGTTCATCGGAGACTGGTTCACGGCGTAAATTGATTGTTCACACGCCAATACCTGCAATGGGCTACCGCCAGTTGCGGCTTTGGGATGGTGGCGATTACAGCCATCAGATTACAGCCACCGCCAAGGATAATGTGCTTGAAAATGATTGGATAAAAGTGACTTTCTCTTACAACGGAACTTTGGGAATACTTGATAAAAAAACAGGCAAAGAAGTTTTTGCAGGAGGAAATACCGGTTGTAAAGCCATCGTAATCGACGATCCGAGCGATACCTGGAGCCACGACATAAAGACGTACAACAAAGAAATAGGTGCGTTTGGAAATGCTACGCTGAAAATTCTGGAAAACGGGCCACTTCGTTCCACCATGCGGGTGATCACATCATACGGAGATTCGAAACTTACCATCGACTGGACATTATACGCCGGATCAAAGAATCTGGAAGCGAAGGTAACTTTGGATTGGCACGAACGCCTGAAAATGCTGAAATTTTCGTTCCCGGTGAATGTCGAAAAACCGGTTCCTACCTACGAAACACCTTATGGATACATCGTTCGCGAAGCCAATGGAAATGAAGATCCGGGTCAGCGCTGGATTGATGTAACTGGTCAGCAGGCTGGAGGTATGTTTGGATTAACCGTTTTGAACGATGCCAAGTACGGATACAACATTCTTGAAAACGATATGCGCATTTCGGTGGCCCGCGCGGCTGTTTATGCCCATCATAACCCCAAGGTGCTTGATCTGAAAAATGAATATTACTGGATGGATCAGGGAATCCAAACGTTCAGGATGATGCTTGTTCCTCACCAGGGAAGCTGGCAGGAAAGTAACATTGTTCGTATTGCCGAAGAATTCAGCGCTCAGCCGTTGGTTATTTACCAGGGAATTCATGGAGGCACATTGCCAAAAGCCAATTCGCTGCTTTCGGTTGATGCTCCAAATGTGGTGGTTACAGCTATTAAAAATGCAGAAGACGACGATGACCTAATTATTCGCTGCGTGGAACTTACCGGAAAAGCTACTTCTGTTAATCTGAAGTTCGGTTTCAATGGCAGGCAATGGAGCGGAAACTTTACCCCAAGCGAAATAAAAACACTTCGGATCAGCCGAAAATCAGGAACATTAAAAGAAGTAAACCTACTCGAGGAATAAAAAGCTAACAATCCACATAAACACTTAAAAATGAACTTATGAATAATTCAAAAATTAGTTTGATCAAAATAATTCCGGTGCTTTTCTCATTTATCGTGATGGGATTTGTCGACATTATTGGTGTTGCAACAGGGTATGTAAAACAGGATTTTGCCCTCACCGATTTCGTTGCGCAGTTTTTACCCATGATGGTTTTGCTGTGGTTTTTTGTCCTTTCGGTTCCTGCCGGTGTTTTGCAGGATAAATTTGGCAAGCGAAATATGCTGAATATCGGTATGGTCATTCAGGCCGTTGGTCTCGGATTGCCGTTTATTCATTACTCATTCCCAATGATGTTTGCATCATTTATTCTTTTGGGTATTGGAAATACGGTGATTCAGGTTTCGGCCAACCCGCTTTTACAAGACGTGACTCCTTCGGATAAACTGGCCAGTTTCATGAGTACTTCGCAGTTTGTTAAAGCGATGATTTCATTTTCAGGTCCGATTATTGCCACATTTATGGCTTCGCAAATGGGTAACTGGAAACTTGTGTTTGCGGTTTACGGAGTTACTTCAATTCTCGCAGCCTTGTGGTTGTCGATGACGCCGATTCAGGAATCGAAGCCTGATCGAAAACCCGCATCATTTTCATCTTGCTTCAGCTTGCTGAAAAACCGTTTTGTTGCACTTATGGCTTTATCCATCTTCCTGATTGTGGGCACTGAAGTATCAATCAATACCAACATTTCGAGCATCCTGATTTCGAAATTTGGTGTGACTCTTGAAACTGCAGCATTGGGCATTAGTTTCTTCTTTGCCGGCGAAACCATTTCAAGATTTCTCGGAGCCATTGTCCTGAATGTTATTAAACCACGCTTATTCCTTTTACTCATTGTTTTGCTCTCTCTCCTGGGTGTACTGGGAGTGTTTCTGGCACCAACCAACGCGATAGCTTTTGGTGCAGTTTTCATCATCGGTTTGGGCGCTGGTAACATGTTCCCGATTATTTTTTCACTCGCATTGGAAAAAATGCCTGAACGTGCCAACGAAATATCGGGATTGCTCATCATGGCCGTTTCGGGTGGGGCAGTAATTCCTTTGGTTATGGGCCTGGTAAGCACACTGGCCGGACCAATTGCCAGCATTTCGGTTGTTGGCGTATGTATGCTTTACATCCTTTGGGTATCGCTGTATGTGAGAAAGAATTAGTTTTTAACGTTGAAAAAAGAACAATGAAAAAAGAACAGTTGCATCAAATTCTGGACGATATCAGTCGGGTGAAGATTGCTGTAGTTGGCGATTTTTGTCTGGATTCATACTGGTTTATAGACGAGGCGATGAGCGAAATCTCGATTGAAACCAACCAGGCAACACGGCCGGTACGCGAACAGCGCTATTCGCTTGGCGGAGCCGGAAATGTTACCGCAAATATTGCTGCACTTGGGGTTAAAGATGTTCGCGCTTTTGGCGTAATCGGTACTGATCCGTTTGGGGCCGAAATGGTGCGCATTATGAATCGTACGGGCATCAATCCTGAAAATTTGCTGGTTCAGTCCAATACGTGGTCTACCCATACCTATTCAAAACCATATATCGACGATTTCGAGCTGAACCGGATCGACTTCGGAAATTACAACGTCCTTTCCTATGAAACGGCCGATCTTTTAATTTCGAAGCTGGAAGAAACAATTCCTCAGGTGGATGTTGTGATTATCAATCAGCAGGTGCCTTCAGGAATTCATACTTCCTATTTTAAGCAGGAATTGCTTCTGGTCATCCAAAAGTTTCCGGATAAAATATTCATGGTCGACAGCCGCAATTTCAACGACTTTTACAACGGTGCGATCCGCAAAATGAACGATACCGAAGCTGCCCGTCTTTGCGGTGTGAATAAACAACCCGACGAGGTGGTTCTGTATAAAGAGGTGGTTCAGTATGCTGAAGAGTTGTTCCGGAGGTTTCAGAAACCGCTGTTCATTACACGGGGCAAAAAGGGTTCGTTAACAATCAGCAACAAGGGGATTGCGAATATTTCGGGCTTGATGATCATTTCGCGCGTCGATACCGTTGGAGCCGGAGATAGCTACCTGGCCGGAGCTGCGGCAACGCTGGCTGCAGGTTACGACATGGACGACGCTGCAATTATTGGTTCGTTTGTGGCGGGAGTTACCGTACAAAAGCTGTTTCAAACCGGTACGGCCAGTCCCGAAGAAATTCTGGCTATTGGCAGCGATCCCGATTACGTGTATGCTTCTGAATTGGCCGAAGATCTTCGGCACGCGGTTTATTTACCCGAAACTGAGATTGAAATCGTCAATCGCTGGGAAAAAGCGCCAAATATTGAACATGCTATTTTCGATCACGACGGAACTATTTCGACGCTTCGCGAAGGCTGGGAGCTGATAATGGGACCGATGATGGTGAAAGCCGTTTTAGGAAAGAAATATCACGACGCCGACGAAGCTCTCTACCAGAAAGTAGTTTCGCGGGTGAATGATTACATCGATAAAACTACAGGTATACAAACGCTGGTTCAAATGAAAGGATTGCTTGATATTATCAGGGAATTTGGATGTGTGCCTGAAAATGAAATGCTCGACGAATTTGGATATAAAAAAATATACAACGACGAACTGCTCGAAATGGTGAAGATTCGCGAAGAAAAGTATCGGAAAGGCGAACTGTCTCTCGAAGATTTTACCATGAAAAATGCGGTTTCTTTTCTGCATAAGTTGTACAAAGCCGGAGTGAAACTTTACCTGGCCAGTGGTACCGACGAAGAAGATGTCAGGAAAGAAGCCGAAGCCTTAGGCTACGCCCATTTGTTTGAAGGCCGGATTTATGGAGCGGTGGGCGATATCAGTAAGGAAGCCAAAAAAATGGTACTCGACCGCATTTTGAGCTCTATTGGCGAATCTTCATTCGGTAAGCTCATTACCTTTGGCGATGGTCCTGTTGAAATGCGCGAAACACGCAAGCGGGGTGGACTGTCGGTTGGGATTGCCAGCAATGAACTGAAACGCTTCAGCCTGAATGAAAGCAAGCGTTCGCGACTGATTAAGGCGGGAGCCGATGTCATTATTCCCGATTTCTCGCAAATGAATCAGTTGCTGAATTTGCTAAACATTCATTAATTGCGATGCACTGGAAACTGAATGGTAAGCCTAAAATAAATCGTAAAAAAAAAATCGTCAATTCGTTTAATATGTCCTATCCAAAACTCGACCGCGACCGGTTGGACGTCAAAAAACTCGACAACCGAAAAAACAAGGTCTATATTGAAAAAGACAGCATTCCGGTCACGCAGAAACCGGAACAACTTTCTGAAAAAGATTTTATCCTGATTGCCAAAACTGCCGAACGCATTCGCCTGGCTCAGGGAAAAGGAAGTTCGGTTATGCTCACTTTTGGAGCACATACCATCAAAAATGGGATGTCGCCCACGTTAATCGCGCTCATGGAAGAAGGTTGGGTCACCCATCTCTCGACGAACGGTGCCGGAATCATTCACGACTGGGAGTTTGCCTTCCAGGGAAAATCGAGTGAAGATGTTCGTGAAAATGTTCATTTGGGGCAGTTCGGCATTTGGGACCACACGGGTTTTAACATCAACCTGGCCTTGATTGTTGGCGCCTACGAAGGTTTAGGCTACGGCGAATCGGTAGGTAAAATGATTTCGCGCGAAGGACTTGATATTCCTGAACTCCCGGATTTGTATGCCGAGTCATTGGAAAACATGCACATCAATCCTGAAAAAGCGGCGGCAGCAATCGATTTGGCCGGAATCATTCAGAAATTCGGTCTTCAGCCGGGTTTCCGGAGTATTCCGCATCCGTTTAAGAAGTATTCGGCGCAAGCCCGTGCTTACGAGTTGGGCATTCCGTTTACCGGTCACCCGATGATTGGTCACGACATTATTTACAATCACCCGATGAATCACGGTGCCGCGTTGGGGCGTGTTGCGCTGAACGATTTTCTGAGCTTTGCTAAAAGCGTGAGCAACCTGGATTACGGAGTTTATATGTCTATTGGATCGGCTGTGATGTCGCCGATGATTTTTGAAAAAGCGTTATCGATGTCTCAAAATTTAGCGATGCAGGAAGGGAAACACATCGACAACCATTATATGCTGATTGTTGATTTGGCCAAAGCCGAATGGGATTGGCAAAAAGACGGTGAGCCTCCGATGGATAATCCGGCTTATTACCTGCGTTATTGCAAAACCTTCAACCGCATGGGTGGCGAAATGCATTACCTGACTGCTGATAACCGGGATTTTTTACTGGCCATTTATCAGGAACTTCAGAAAAAATAGTCATTTATTGTCATTGATGGTCATTCAATAGTCGCTGGAAAGACGAAGAATCACCACAACTTAACGAATAAAACATGGATCAAACGAAATTAATAGCCCTTCGGGCACAAGCACACAACCATCTGGTTAACGAATTACTACCATTTTGGACCAGCCGGATGATTGATATAAAAAATGGTGGTTTCATTACCCATTTCGATAAAGATGGAAACGATACGGGCGAAGACGAAAAATCGCTGATTGCACAAACCAGATGCCTTTATACGATTTCGTCGGCTCACCGTGCGGGATACGGCGGTGGCAAATTCGCTGAAATGGCTAAACATGGCGCCGACTTCATCCTCGATAAAATGTGGGACAGCGAGCATGGTGGTTTTTACTGGATGCTCGACCGAAAAGGAAATGTGAAGATCGATCAGAAGATCATCTACGGACACAGCTTTGCCATTTATTCACTCAGCGAATATACACTGGCAACAGGCGACCCGAGAGGCGTAATGTATGCCGAAAAAGTGTTCGATCTGCTGCAGAAATATTGTGTCGATTCGATGTATGGTGGTTACTGGGAAATGTTTCACCGCGATTGGACCCTTTGTGGCCCGGGAAGTCAGGGTGGCGACCGCAAAACATTGGATGTACATATGCACCTGATGGAAGCTTTTACGACTCTTTACGAATGTACCCGAAAGGATGTGCATCGCCGAAAACTACTCGAAGACATCGACCTGCTCCTCCACCGGATTATCCATCCGGTTTACAAAACCGGTATTCCGCAGTTTTACAAAGACTGGACGGTTGCTCCACAAATTAAATTCGACATTATTTGGGGCTGGGATCGCTTTTCGGCCGAAGGGCAAAAAGGCAATGCCACCGACAATACCTGTTACGGGCACAATGCCGAGTTTGGCTGGTTATTGCTTCATGCTCTCGAAATCCTGAAGATTTCTCCGGATGAATACCGCGATTTGTTCCGGATTATTTACGACCACACCGTTGACAATGGAATCGATACCGATTTTGGTGGAGTTTATGTAGAAGGTCCACATTCAGGAGGAGTTTACGACAAGGAAAAAGAATTTTGGCAACAAGCCGAAGTACTCATCGGGTTACTCGATGCGGTTCGGTTATTTGGTCCTGAAAAATACCTCGATGCTTACGAAAATGTTCACCGTTTTGTGATGGACAAAGGAGTAAACAAAGGAGTGGGAGAGTGGTGGCCACTGCTCTCGCGCAAAGGCGAGCCCATTTGGACACACATGGGGCATTCCTGGAAAATTAACTACCATACGGTTCGTTCGATGATTCAGAGCATCGAACGGCTCGATCAACTGATATCGGCAACCAGAAGAAAACAATAACCTGACAAACCTGACAACCTGACTTTATGAACCTCTCACTAACATTTTTCGACTGGATTGTTTTGGCTGTCGTAATGGGCGGAAGTCTTTCGTTTGGCCTTTACATGGCTTACCTGAAAAAGGCCGGGCAAAGCAGTTCCAACTTTTTTCTGGGCGGGCGATCAATCAAATG